>DATIPS010000013.1 GCA_035471805.1 Acidimicrobiia bacterium
CGCCTTGGCGGCACCGAGATCCCAGATGCGGATCCCCTCATCGGACGCGGTGTAGAGGAGTTCCCGTTCAGCGTCATAACCGGCAGCGCCTCGAGGCCGAGAAGGAATCCGCATCTTCTCCTCGCCGGTGAGCGGGTCGTACAAATAGGAGTAGCCGCCCGCCCCGACTATGACGTACCGCCCATCATCGGTGGCAGTCACTCCGAACGGTGGGTCCGGATATCTGATCCCGGTATAGACGATGTCAGTCATTGCACCCGTCTCCGAGTCGTAGGCATTGACGCTGAATGGCGTTCCTCCTTCGCCCACGTAGCCGTGCCGCGCGTAGAAGCCGTACATCCTCGAACCATCCGGAGAGACGTCTCCGACCCCCGATGCATCGGTGACGGCCACGAGCTCGAACGTCTCCGCCTCGTAAATCTCGTTGTAGCCCCAAGAGATCAAGGCGTAGAGACGCCCGTTGGCGTCGAACCGGGGACTCGGAGGACTCCACGGATCTGCGCCTGTAGAGATCGCCGCAACGCGAGTCCAGGTCTCCGTTTCGTAGACGTCGATCCATGTCTGCCCATCCCGGAGACACACGTCCACGTTCCCGACCGCCAGGAAGCGACCGTCCGCCGACCAGTCGGTATTCCCTGTACCGGGGCAGTCCTGGTACTCGAGCGTCGCTTCCACCGATCCGTCGGCCGAGAGAATCACAATCCGGCTGGGCAGTTCGTCCGGTTCGGCGACGAAGTCGTGCCATTCGAGCTCAGAGTCGAAGACCCCCAATGCGGTACTTCCGGTCGGGCCGACCACCGGGTACACGAAGCTGTCGACCGTTGCCTCCGAGTACTCCCACAGGACTTCGCGCGAGTGCGCGTCGTACATGCGGAGTGTCTGTGGCGCAACGGTGGCGGCGAGACGTGTCCCCTCGGGCGACAGGCCTATCTCCCCGCCGAATCCCGTCGTGATCTCGTCGATGAGCCGGTCGGCGCTGCCGACCTGCCAGATAGCGTTCACCAACTCCACCGGAGGGGCGTCCGAGTCGGGCGCCTCATCCAGCGCCAATAGCGCGAGGAGAGTGGCCAGTTCGGGCTGCGTCTCGAGATTGACGAGGGCCGCGGCAGCCAATTCGCGAGCCTTGGCGAGAGCCTCAGCTTCTTGTGCCGCCCGGGATTCCGCGTCGGCGCGATTGGCGTTCGATTGAGCCGTTGCAGCGTTCTCCTCCGCCAGCTTCCGTTGCCGATCGGCCTCCGCTGCGTTGAGATCGGCCGCCTCAGCCTGTCGTTCGGCTTCTGCGGCGTTGGCTTGTGCTTCTTCGGCATTCTGGGATGCTACGAAGCCCGCCCACGCAGCAACGACGGCCAGCACGGTGACCACGGCACCTGCACCCCAGGCGGTGCGGACGGTGCGGCGGTGCTGGCGGACTTCCTCCGATGCGAGGTCGTCCTTGGGGATACCACGAATCGTGGATGCGACGTCGGCCACCGCGTCGGCGAAGCGAGGGTCCTGGAGGTCGAGTTGGTCCTCGTCTTTCGCCCAACGGACGTCCACCCAGCGGGGCTCCTCGGTGAACACGCCCTGGAGCGCTTGTGGGACCGCAGTTCCGGTCATGACATCGTCGGCCCAGCCGAAGGTGCCGTCGGTGACGACCGGGAGGATCTTCCCTGGATCCCGGTTCTCGACCCAGTAGGCGATCTCCTGGTTCACCCACTCCGACTGAGCAGCGTCGGGCGACAGGAGCAGTACGAACCAGCCGGAGGTGTCGAGCGCTTCGGTGATCGACGACCACAAGTGCGGGTTCGCCGACAGCGACGACTCGTCCCGGAAGATGCGGAGCGCTCGCCGTTTCCACCAGGGTTTGGCGAACCTTTGCAGGCCCAACTGCAGCCTCGGCGCCAACAGATCATCGGCCGCGTGGCTGTACGAAATGAACCCGTCGTACGACCTAGCGATGGACGGGCCGGTCCCCTCAGCTGTGTCCATGTTCTCCTCGCCCGGCAAACATAACCAAATCGGTTCGATCAGCACGCCGAGATCATGGATTTCCTGCCTAACAAACCGCTAACGGCTTCCGACCGACACTTTCCGGCGGAGGGTATAGAGAGGCATGTCGCCGAACTGCTTGGCCGTCGGCAGTGTCCCTACGTACTGGCATTCGAAGCTGTTCGAGGCGGACAGCATCGCCAGCGCCGCAAACGCATGGGTCGTATAGATCTCACCTTCCGGCGTGCGAGGTTCAATCCGGGCAGCCTGGGTCAGGCCGGCGCCGTAGAAGAGATGCGTGCCCGAAATCGGATCCCATCCCTGAAACACAGGGGCAGCGTGGGCGGCGATCCGTAGCCCGCGCAATTGGGGGAGTCCCGCTTCCACCAGGTCGATCTCGCCGACCGCCGCCACCAAATCGAGCGCACACTCGGCCGCGCCGGCCACGTCGCCGAACACCAGGTGGATCGCATCACCCCAGGTATTGCCCGACAGAATCTGCGGACGGTACGGTTCGATGCGCGCAGCCAGACGGTGCATAACCATCTCCTGGAAGCGCAACCGCTGGGCGTCGGTCAGCTTCGAGAACCCGGCGAAGTCGGCGAAGATCACCGACCGGATCGACCGGGGGTGCTCCAACTCAGGCGACCCCGCCGACGCGGCGCCCGGCGTCACCGTGATGACCGTCGACTGGGCCCCGGTGGCGCTCCAGTTACGAACATCGATGGCCGTTCCGGCCACCCCGCCCGACGGCGTGCCATCCCACACCGCAACTTGGTGCGGCTCGGCCTCTAGGTACCGGGCCCGCAGCAGCGCGTCCCCCATGGCGATTCTGGCGCAGAAATCGAACATGACCGGATCATCGAGGTACTCACCCGTCGAGGCGATCTCGACCGAGTCTGCTCGAGCCAGACACTTCTCGAACCGATCGACCCAGGCGTTGCCCGCCTGGACGACCGACGTCCGGACGAACTCGTCCTTGTTGAACGGCAGCACCACATGAAGTTCGGCGCCACGATCGAGGAGCGCCTCGGCCGCCAGGATGTCGGCACCGGCCGCCAACGATCCGAATCCGTATTTGGCGTCGAGTCGCTCGAAGGTGCGGTCGAGTTCGTCACGAACGTGCGACTCCTCCTCCGCCGGGAAGCGACCCATCTGTCCCGCAGGCAGGATGCGGTGCCCGCAATAGTGCACGACCGACGGGTTGCGGATCGGATCGAGCACATCGAGATCGATGCCTTCCAGCCGGCACACCAGTTTCAACTGTTTCACCGTGGTCGCCCGTGCCGCATACTGGTCCGCTCCGGCAGCTGCGGCCCGTTCGAGAGCCGCCCCGGCACGTGCCAGGTCCCCCGTGATCAGCGCCGCCTCGGCTTCGGTGGCGGCATCCCAGTAGTCGTTCCCCTGATCCGGGGCGGCCTCCAGCGCGCGGTTCGCCAGATCGCAGGCACGTTCCGATTGGCCGGCCAGCAGCCACATCGTGGCGGCGTTCACCCCGTGATAGGGCGAGCCTGTCCCCTCGTACACGGCTTCGTACCCGCGCGCCGACCGTGCCGCCCACCGTTGCCGGTCCTGCACGTCGGTGCGGGCCAGCGCCTCATCCTTGTCGAGCCGCGCCGCCAGCACGGCAATATCGCCGGCGAGCTTCCGCGTCAGCGTCGACGGATCGATCGTTCCCAGCCCGTACTGGTCGTAGCGCTTGCGAGCCTGCGAAGTGGCACCCGAGCGGGCCAGCGACAGCACCCCCAGGTAGCGGATCTCGGGATCGGTGGCCCCGACCTCGATCATTCCGGCGGCCCGGTCGTACGCCTCGAGGTACTGGCCTCGCCGGATCAGATCCCACAACTCCGCAGCGTCGCCCTGCGGGCGCCCCTTCACGCGTTCAAGACCGAGCCGTGACCGGAAGCTGCGCAGGTCGTGGACGGTCACCGTCGTCGGCTCCACGGCGCGGACGGTCGCCGTGCGGCACGTCCCGAGCGTCACCGCCAGCTCACCGAAATAGCGCCCGGCACCAAGCTCGGTCAACTTCCTGCCCGCGCCGGACTCATCGGTCTTCACAACCTCAACCCGGCCGTCCTCGATCCAGAAGACCGATTCGGCGGCGGCGCCTTCCTCAACGATGACGGCGCCGGGTGAGAAGCTCACGTACTCGATCGGCTCGGTGAGGTCCTCGGCGGCAGGTTCGAACTCACTGAGCGCCGGATCGTGCAGCAGGATCCGCTCCTCCAGGTCGGCCAGCTCGGGAGCCGGTTCCACACCCAGTTCCTCGCCGAGCGTCGTGCGCAGTGTCTTGAAGGCGGCAAGAGCCTCCGCCTGCCTTCCGGCGCGATAGAGGGCAAGCATCAGCAGCTGCCACATACGCTCCCGGAACGGAAACTCCTGCACGAGGCCGAAAAGTTCGCCGATCACCAGGTCGTGCTCGCCTGCCGCCAGCATTGCGTCCATCAGCTCCTCGACGGCCAGCAGCCGCTCATCCTCCAACCGGCGAGCGGCCTGCTCGACGAAGTCGAACTCGCGGAGGTCGGCGAGCGCCGGGCCACGCCACTGAGCCAGACCGTGCCTGAGGGTCTCGCAGGCCATACGTGGATGTCCGAGCGTCATCAACTGCCTGCCTCGCTGCATGAGCGAGTGAAACCTGCTCACGTCGGAGTTGTGAGCAGGAATGTCGAGCCGGTAGCCGCCCGGCTCGGTCACAACCGTGTCGTCGCCGACGGCTCCTCGCAAACGGTTGACCGTCATGTGCAGCGCCGCTTCTGGCTTGGCAACGGCGGAATCGCCCCACAGCGCCTCGATGATGGTGTCGGTGGGGACCAGCGCAGGGGCGCGCAATGCCAGCAGTGCGAGCAGACCGCGCGGCCGGGCCCCCGGAAGTTTCACTGTGCCGCCCGCGCCGTCGATCACCTCGAGTTGACCAAGCATGCGGATATCCACGACGGACACCACCCTATCGAATCCCGGCCACGCTCCGCTGAGGAAACCCGATCGCGTCATGGACTTGAGGATGGGCCCGTGATCTCACAACCCACTCACGAACCATGAAGGACCCATCTTGACGATGGCAGCTTCATGCTCGGTCTCTTTAGGGGAGTCGATTACTTGCCGGACGGTAGGCCGGTCGGCGATTCAGATATCTACCTAACCCGCCGGCGAGTGGCTGTGGTCACGCTTCTCTGTCGAATCGCCTACCCGGCCTTCCACCTTTGGGCCAGGTCGATCAGTAGCTCCAAGTCCCGTTCGGAGAGTTCGCCGATCAGTCGGAGTCGTTGGCCGGTCGGACGATCGAAGTGTGTCGGCGCCGCCCTCATTGCCGATACCCGTTCACTATCCCCGGGGATGTTTGCTGAGCGGACAACAGCATGGTCTTGCGTCACCGACGGTTGCTGGCATCGACTCAACCGATTCCCGGCGCACACCCACTGGCAGTTCGCGTGGTCGCGACCGCCACCGTTCCGTCATGCAGCCGCGCTGAACTCGGCCTCCACCCGGGACTTCACGGTAGCCAGCAGGCTTTCGAGTCCCTCCTCGTGCCCCTTGACCATCATCCCTTCCAGGCGCTTGCCAACGGCGGGGAACTTCACGTGCCACTCGCCCTCGGCAGTCATCTTCGTGCCGCCATCGGCGGGCTCGAAGGTAAACACCCACGTGGGGCTCTCCCCGAAGAAGTGGGTCTTGGCAACGATGCGCTCATTGGGGACGAACTCGGTGTATTCCATCGTCCCTTCCATATGGATAGCGAAGAAGTGTGTGAACAACCGGGCAGAGGTGCCGACTCCGTCGGGCTTCAGCTCGACGTCCCTCACCGCGACCTCTTCAGGCCACGAGGTCCAGAACCTTCCGATATCTGTGGCGAAGTCGAACACCTTCTCCACCGGAGCTTCGATATCGATGCTTCGCGAGAGCTTCGCCATTGGACTCACCTCCCTTAAATCAATCGATGGACACTGACTTCTCTACTCACGGCTCTCTGCACCGACCACCCCCTGGTCCTCCTCGCGATACACGCATTGCCTCTCCTCCTTCGCCTCCTTCCGCGTCATCGTACGCCCAGCAACTGACGGTGAATAGGCCCCGATTCCGCCCTCACGCGTTCGAAGGCGGTCCGGCGCAGCTCGAGCGATGCCTTCCGTTTCAACGGTGAGGTGCCACACCGAGAATGGTGAGAAGTACGGCACCGACGAAGAGCAGGGACGGAACCGTGAAGTTGCGGGCACCTCGCCGGCTATCGACGTATGCCTCGGCGGCGGGAATGTCGGTGGCCTCATACACCACTGCACCTCGCTCGCCGTACACCACCACCCGGTCACCTTCGTCACCGATCACATACTCAGAGCGGTCCGGGTCACCGCCGTACTCTTGCTCAAGACTCCACCCGACTCCCCCGGCCACGAACAGGGCCAGTCCCACAACCATGAGCGCGACACGCAGCGGCCAAGAACGATGCCAGCCTTTCCTGGTCATATCTCTCCGATAGATCATCATGACCACCTCCCGGTGACTCGATCTCATCGTCCCCCAACTCGGGGGCCGCTGCATCGGGGAATCACCCTGGACTCAGCCTCGGGGACAAACCAGACTCCAGACAGGTTCCCAGCAGAGCCGATGATTCTTCTTCCCGAGGCAAAGCGCTTCTGAGACAATAGGTTGGAGACGCCGATGCGTCGTATCGCTCTTTCCGTGGGTTTGTGCCTGCTGGTGAGTGCCCACACCGGGGGCGAATATGCGACACCCACAACCGCTGCCACCCACTCGTCGCCTTTGAGCATGACGGCGAGAGCCCCAGCCTCCCCCCACGACAGTGTCTCTGGCCCTGATTCCGGTCCCGTAGGTATGGTCCGCCGAGATTGGATCAGTCCCGCAGGTGATGAACCGATCTGGCCTGTCCCGGCTGCACCGCATAGCTGTGTACGGGCGGTAGGCGTCAACGCCTCCTCGTTGCGGGGTCCCGGAAGAGCGACCTGTGCACGGGTCCAGGCCTCGACCTGGTATCGCCTGATGGGAGTAGCACCTGGAGACGGAGTGAGGGCCCCGGGCGGTGACGTAGCACCGAAGCCGGACGGGACCGGATCGGGCGCGGGCACGTTGGTGGAGTGGGCAGTCCGCCGCTTCGAAGCTGCAGGTCTCGCCTTGCCGAGCGTGACGGTGTTCTTCTTCGATGACGACGCCTGCAAAGGAGCGGCCGGACTGTACCTCGATTCCGGTGCAGCAGCGATCGTCTGCAATCGAGGCGGCCACTCGAACCCGACCCGTCAGACCCTCCTCCACGAGCTGGCCCACGCCTGGATTTCGTACGCCCTGACCGAGGCCGAAATCTCCGCGTTCCTCTCCGACCAAGACCTCGAAGATTGGATGCGCGTTGGCGACCCCTTCTGGCGGCGCGGGGTCGAGCGGGCCGCCGAAGTCGTCGCCTGGGGCCTGCAGGACTCCGTCCAGGAAGATCGAAGCATCTGGACGGCCGGCAAGAACTGTACCGATCTCAGTCGTGCCTTCCGCTTACTCGCCGGATCGGAGCCTCTGAATGACTCCCCGAACTTTTGCGCAGCAACCTCGGCTCAAGAATCCAGGAACTGAGCTGTGCACAAGGCCCCTGCGGAGTGAGGGTATTCCGCAGCCCGCCTCTGCGATGCCTCCGTGAGTGCCGCACGTAAATGTGAACGGTCCATTCCACGGGAGTTCGTGACACAATGACTCGATGAAGGAAACCGTCCTACCAGACCAACCCGACGCGTTCTCCCCTGCAGGAGCTGCAATCCGGTTCGTCATGGATGGCCCCACCGGGAACATGATCCGTAGCACCGTACCGCCCGGGCAGATCAACCGAGCCACGGTTCATGCCACGGTCAGCGAGTTCTGGCATGTGCTCTCTGGACGGGGCGAGATCTGGCGCCGGGACGACCAGGAATCCCGAACCGTGGCGCTGTTGCCAGGCACCTCGATCGATATCCCCGTCGGTACTGCATTCCAGTACCGCAACACCGGTGTCGAGTATCTCGATTTCGTCTGTGTGTCCATGCCCCCATGGCCCGGCGATGAAGAGGCCACGCTTGTCGAAGGACCCTGGCAACCTACAATCTGATCGCCGCCCGCTTCGAGCAGCCGGGCGGCTTCCACCGGTGCTCGGATTTCCGGCGAGCCACCAGGACTCTCGGGCCTCCCGTCTCGTCTCCCCTGCGAAGAGCAGTACGCAACCTACCCACAGATCGTGCCGCCGACGTCGACCCCATGAGTGTCGTCATGGGCTGCGTGGGCCGGCTGCCGCCTTGGGCTGCGTGGTGATCACCTGGGTAAGGAAGACACCTGTCGATACCAGGGCGATGCCGAGCATCTCGGGAACGCCGAAAGACTCGTCCAAGAAGACCCAGGCGAGGACGGCGATTTGAATCATCATCGTGTTGTTGATCCCGGCGGATTCGACGGCCGACAGGCTTCGGAGTGAGAGATTCCACAAGGTGAAGGCGACTGCAGTGTTGACTACTGCGAGCCAGACGATGATCGCCCATGCCCGAAGCGAAACGGACGGTATCCCCTCGATGGATAGTCCCACCAGGATCAGGATGACGGCCCCAACACTCATGCTCAATGCCGTAACAACCAGCGGAGAGAGTCGACCCTCTCGGTTGATCTGGCGACCCAATAGAGAAGCCGCCACACCGGCCAGCAGTCCAACGACCGCAGCAGCCATCCCCACCGCCGTTGCGCCCAGGTCGCCGGAGAAGTAGGACCAGGCGCCGACCGCAACGAGAACGGCACCGGCAACTTGGCGGCTCGCCGGGACTTCACCAAGCGAAATCGCCGCGAAGCCTGCAACCATGAGGGGCGTGAGCGACAACACGAGACTCGTCGTGGCAGCAGGCTGACTGTCGATGGCAACAAACTGGGCGCCTTGAGTCAAGGCATACATCACAACACCGAGCGCAACGACCCGAAGGACGGCGGGTCGGCTCATCGCTGCCAGCATCGTCCTGGGCCGTTCCCGGATAACCATCCAGACGACAACCACCACCGCTGCCAACCCGTAGCGGAGGGCAGCGAAAGTGATCGGTTCCAGCGCTTCACCATCGAGGCCCCATCGGATGAGAATCCACGACGAACTCCACAAGACTGTGACAAACAGGGCGACCCCGATGGCCCCCAAATGGGATGGATGTTTGCCGGACAAAGGCGGTCCTCTCAATCGGCACGGTCAAACGTGCCGACCTATCCCCTCGAGGCTTTTGTCCAGTGAGGTGCGAACCCTGCGTCAGGGTCTTCTGTGGCGCTCGGACCGTACCCCGCCGGAAGGCGGGCGGAACCCTAGCCACCCTTCAGTCGACTACCTCAGCATAACCAGTCCCGCACCAGCGTCGACCCCGTCCCTCGCCCAAATCGGTCTAGTGCTCGTTCGTGTGTCCGATCTGGTGATCGGCGCTGAAGAGGGTTCACCTCTGAACGCGGGCGCTACCACCCTCTTGACTCACCCTTGCAGTTCGCCCTCGGCTATGACCATCAGGGCGATCCTTCCATCACGGATCCAGAAGACGGCGATAACGCCGAGGCTTCCCCCGGAGGTCTCGTCGACGAAGCGCAGGGGCACCGCGGCGAAAGATCCAGACGTCATGAGAGGTCCGGTCGTCTCCAACTGAAGCCAGAACGCCCCGGCGAGCATCTCCCGCAGCGCTGGCACCGAGTCCATCGTCTCCGGGTAGAGAACGTTGCCCCAGAGCACGCCGTCGTGCGCCATGGTTGCGAGGACACCTTCAACGTCGTCGTCGTTCCACGCCGCGACATAGGCCTCCATCAGTTGCTGAGCCGCGAGCGCATCGGTCGGCGGTTCATTGATGCCGAAGAGCCTGGCGCCTCCCTCGACGAGAAGCCCATCTTTGGCACGGTTGCCGACGATAACGAGGAAGCCTTCGGCGTCTCCCATCGATTCATCCGGCGGCGAGTACCGCACCGAAGTAGCTGCGGCATCTCCGATCACGAGAGGTTCCCCAGGGGCGTCGATCCCGTGCATGGGATCGGCCTCAGGGTTCCACTCGGCCATCGGGGAGGAACCTATCAGCCGTCCCTCCCCTTCAATGACCTGGTAGGTCGAGATCACCGCCCCCTCCGTAGAGAGTGATGCCCATGCGTCGGAATCCCCGCCGTCGGCCGCGGCGATCAAGGACGCCAGCAAGTCCTCCACCGTCACCGCCGGGCGCTTCGACAACACTGCGACCGGCCCCACGTCCTTCCCGGCGAGGCTGGAGAGGAACTCGTGCTCAAAACGCGTCGCGTCGACGGCCACGGCCACCCGAACCTCGCTGCCCTGGGCCGCCCTCCGGGTGACACCGACCACACTAGGGTCGCCGTCGGTTGTCACCGTGAGAGTCATCGTCTCGAACTCGGCGAGGCTCTCGTCGACGAGGATTGCAGCTGCCAGCTGATCCCAGAAGTAAAGGCCTTCGATCGCATCGGGCTGCAGCATCGTAAGCGCCGCCGCCGCAGCCGGAGCGGCGGCATGCTGTTGCAGGGCCCGAACGTGCCGTGCCTCCAGAGGAACCTGATTGGTCGCATCGAGCGCTACCAGCGTGATTGGGACCCCAGAGGCGAAGACCTCGGCTGCGGCCGTCGGGTCCACCCAGATGTTGTACTCGGCGTCGGGGTTGATCGGCGTGTTCCCGGACACGTCGATGGCACCTCCCATAACGTAGAGCATGGTGATCCTCTTGGCGATCCCAGGGTCCCGACGCAGCGCGGCCGCCACGTTGGTCAGGGGCCCGTCGGTGAACACCACCAAGGGCTCCTCCGACGAGGAGACGACCGACACCAGCAGGTCCGGGGCAGAGAGTTCCGACGGAGCTTCCCCAGCCGGAAGGTCCAGTCCCCAGGCTTCGTCGGCGGCCGACCGCCAGTCGGCCGGGAAGGCATTGAACCCCGACAACGGCTCGCCGGGGCCGCACGCCACCGAGACGCCTTCCACCCCGGCAAGGGCCACAAGACCGGCGGCGATCTCCGCTCCCGGCCCGCAGCGGACCTCACCGGTGCCGCTCACCGTGATGGCGGCGATCTCCACTTCCGGACGGCCGAGCAGGTACAGAAGGGCCATCACACTGTCAACGGCAAGATCGGTATCAATAACCAGGGGAATGCCGGACGGTGGAGCCGCCCGAGTGGTCGCCGGCGCCGACACGCCGACAGATTGGGACGCGTCGTCACCACAGCCGTATAACAAGGCGACCAGCAGAAACAGAAATGTCGCTGCCGCGAGCCCCGACCGGCTGGAAAATGCTCCGGCTCGTACGACCGGCCTTCCCGCCTTCATTGCCGGGCCTATCAGTTCGTGCTGCCTACACCCTCCATTCTGCGCCTTTCCTCACTCCAGCAAAACCCCCTTCCAGGTGTGTAGAGACCGCGCCGCTTGCAGGGTGGTGATCCCTCTCGGCCGGTTGCGGCGACGCTGCCGTGGGGCTCCGCCACGACGACCCCACTTGTTGACGCTTCGCACTAGAAGCGCACCGAACTCAAGTAATGCTTGCGCGGAACGCGATTCCGGACGTTCGTACTCCCCGCCGTTCGCCTGGCATTGCTCGTTCGTGATCGATGTCATGTGATCGGGGCGGATGTCGGAGTCGCAGGCGGATCCCTCAGCGTCCGATCAACGCAAACCCGATGTGACTGTGTTGATGATCAACGCCGTTCGGATGTCAAGTGATCTTCCGGGTCATCAGATAACAGGCCCAGGACGGCTGAATGCGCATTCCGGTGGATCCATTCGCGATTCGCTCGACATCAAACGACGGGCCGAATGTCTGCTCGATCTCGCCGGGACGCACCGATCCTGTACCGCCGAAGACGAGTCGTGTCAGCGGCGCCCACCTCCCCGGCGGATGTTCGAAACACCACAGCAGAAGCCGGGTACCCGGTCGACTGACCCGGAGGATCTCCGCATAGCAGGCCGGGCGGTTCTCCTCGGGCAGATCATCGAACGTCCCGTAGTCGACGATCAGGTCAAACGGCCCTTCGACCTCGGGCATGGAGGTGACGTCGGCTACCCGGAAGTCGACCGCAACCCCTCGACCGGCCGCATTCAACCGAGCCCTGGCCACAGCCGAGTCGGCGTAGTCGACCCCGACGACCTCGAAACCGCGTGCGGCCAGGAAAACCGAGTTGTCCCCGACTCCACACCCGAGATCGAGAGCCGACCCCGGCGGCACATCACCGGCATCGACCAGCGAGACCAACTCTTCACGCGGTCCAATAACCCAGGGCGGCGTTCCCCAGCGGTACCACGCCCGGTAGAGCCACCGCATACCGAACGCCATCAGCCGCCGGCTTCAGTCACAGCAACAGCCACCTGCTGAGGTTCACATCTTCGTGATCGCCAGGGTGTTCCCTTCGCTGTCCTTGAACCAGGCCGCCTTGCGGCCGTCCGGCAGAGTGAGCACACCGTCCTCGGTCTTGAACTCACCCATGTCCAAGTCCTCGAAGACAACACCACGACCACGAAGCCCCGCAAACGCAGCGTCGAAATCGTCCACCGCAATCGAAGCAGCCGTCGCCTGGTTGGTACCAGCAAACTCGGAGGCATAGAGAAGGAACGGCACGCCACCCATCTCAAACCAGGCGCCGCTGGCCTCATCCTCCTCAACCGGAGTCAGATCCAGCTTGTCCGCATACCAAGCCTTGGCACGCTCCAAATCGGCTGCAGGCAGCGTCGCATGCAACGAAGCATCTCCAAACATCGAGTCCTCCCTCGTTCGGTCATACCAAGCGTACGCGATCGGCCACCGCCATGTCCGTCTCAACCAACCAATGGCACGAACAGGCGGTGACCACCACCCTCATCTCCGATGACGGGTTCGGGCGCGAGGTTGCGCATCGGCCGGGGGTCACCTCACAACTCCGGCGTCAGCTGGAAGAGAACCGCATGCGGTCGACACAGACAGTGCTGGTCTCGGCATCACCCCGGTTCCTGCTGACGGTGGGCACACCGTGATCGCCGACTCCGAAGCACTCGGTTCAGATGCAACGATCGTCACCGTGGGAAGCTCGGGCTCGCCGCTGCTTCCAGCCACAAGGTCTCTGGTATCGAACCAACAGCTACAGCGACCAAATCCGGCAAGACTTCGGTCGACTACACCAAGGCCGGGAACCCGGCCCGGCTCAAAATCTCTAATCTCAGTCACGATGGACCTGCAACGGCGATCGTGGAGGCGCCGGCAAGGAGATGGGCCGGCCAGGCCCGAGGGGAGATGACCATGACCGGCGCTATCAACCTGATCGTTCCGCTGGCCCAAGCGACCGATCGGAATCTAGTGGGAGGCAAGGCCGCCGAACTAGCCCGCCTCCTGAGAGCGGGCTTCCCCGTCCCTGACGGTTTCGTGATTACCACCGCCGCCCACCGTCTGGCAGCCGCCGACGGCACAGCCGTTCCCTCGGCCGTGAAAGCGGCCCTGGTCGAGCAACTCACCGGTGTTTCGACGACTCTCGCTTACCGGTCGTCGGCGGTAGCCGAAGACCTGGCCTCCGCTTCGTTTGCAGGCCAGTACGAGTCGGTACTCAACGTTCGAGGGGTCGACGCCGGTCTGGAGGCGCTGCAGGCCTGCTGGGTCTCGGCAAACGCCCGGCACCTGGACGCCTACCGCGACTCAATGGCGGCCGGCTCGTCTGCCGAAATGGCCGTGCTGGTGCAGCGCATGATCGACGCTACTACATCGGGTGTGGCCTTCGGGGCCGACCCGGTCACCGGCCTGCCTCACATCATCATCGAGGCGGTCGCCGGGACCGGAGAACGGCTGCTGGCCGGCGAAGTGACCCCCGAACGCTGGACGATCGGCGAAGAAACCGAAGTAAACCGACTCGACACGGGGCCGCTCCTCGACGACGCCCAAGCAGGAGAGATCGCCGACCTCTGCCGGCGAGTCGAGAACCTCTACGGTGCTCCACAAGACATCGAGTGGGCCTACGCCGGCGACCGGCTGCACCTGCTCCAGTCTCGCCCGATAACCGCCCTGCCGGTCGAGCCGGCCGAACGGCCACCGGAAGGTCAATCCTGGATGCTCTCCGACGGTTTCTACCCCGAACCGATGTTGCCGCTGTCCTATTCGACGTGGCTTCCTCGCCACTCGGCGAGCTGGGCGTACGTGTTCGAGAAGCTGGGGGTGCCGGTCGAGACGGTCGGTCACGGCCGCTACTTCGGTCGGGTCTACGACCGGATGATCCCGCTCGGCAACCCCGCCAAGGACCGGCCGTTGCCGCCCCAGCCGATCCTCAAACTGGTCGTGCGCCTGGCCCCGGTCTTCCGCAAACGCCTCCGCACCGCCCGACGGGCGGTCGAGGAAGACCTGCTGAGCAGAATGGCTGAAGATTGGGAGTCAGGTGGTCGAACTGCTCTCAGAGCGGAGAACCGCCGCCTGCTCGAAGTAGATCTGGGGTCGATCGACGACGGTGAGCTCGCCGACCACCTGGAGGCGGTTCTGGACCATGTCCTGGCCGCCGGAATCGCCCACTTCGAGATGGCAGCCGCCGCGTACGCTTCGGCTGGATCGCTTGGCATGCAAATGGAGGAGATGCTCGGCTGGAGAGCGGAGCGGGTCACCGATCTCCTGCAGGGCTACGGAGAGACCAGCATCGAGGACGGCGAGTCGATCAGGGCGGCGGCCGCCGCCTACCGGTCCGACCCCAACCGGCATCACCTGCTTGAAGATCCCGCCCGGCTACTGGCCGATCCGGGTCCGGTCGCTGAGATCGTACGCGCCTTCCTCGATCGGGTCGGGCACCGCACCGTCGGCCAGGATCTCTCACAGCCGACCTGGGGCGAGGACCCGGCACCGGTCGTGCACCTCATCCGTCACCACCTGGAGCATCAGGAGACCCTGTTCGACCCGCTCACTGCCGCCGCCCGTGCTGAGGAGGAAGCGAGAGCAGGGATCGATGACCCGGGGAACTGGGATGCCTTCTCAACCAGCCTGCAACGAGCCCGAAGACTCCGGCCCTACCAGGACGAAACCGAATCCGACGTCGCGGCCGCCACCGGCCTGGTCCGCCTGGTCGCCCTCGAAGCGGCCGTCCGCCTCCTCGCCGAGGGTGCTATCGATAACCACGACGACGTCTTCTATCTGGAAATCGACGAACTCGTGGCTGCCGCCCGCACCCGGCAGGTCCAAGCCGACCTGGAACGCCGCAAGGCGGAGCACCGGTGGGCGCTGGCCAACCCGGCTCCCCGCCTACTTGGACCCGACCCCGGCCCCCCGCCGCCGGCCGACGTATTCCCGACCGGTGTCCGGCCCCTCGTCGGCGCTTTCCTCTGGTCGGTGGCGAACTCGATCGGCGTGGCGCAGATCGACCCGGACGCCGGTGACGGTATCAGAGGGCTGCCCGCCTCGCCCGGACGGGCGACCGGAACGGTGCGAGTGATCCGTTCGCCGGGCGAGTTCGAGCGGATCAGGGCCGGAGACATCGTTGTGTGCACCATGACGATGGCCGCCTGGTCGCCGATCTTCCCGGTCATCTCGGGCCTCGTCACCGAACAGGGCGGTCCGTTGTCGCATCCCGGCACCCTCGCCCGAGAGTACGGTCTGCCCGCCGTACTGAGCGTGCCCGGGGCCACCGACCTCTTCAAAGACGGCGATCGCATCACAATCGACGGCGGCACCGGAGTCATCGAGGTGATTTGACCAACCCAGAGGGCGATTCGGCCGTGCGGTGATCTGCGCCTACGGCGAGGCAGGTTCCAGGGCCGTCAATCCGATATAGGCCAGTCGGATCAGATCGTCGCCTGATTGGGCATCGCTGTTGGCCATCACAACAATCGCACAATCATCTTCGACCGAATAGATCACACCCGCCACATGACCGGAACTGTGACCGAAATGTCCCAGAAATTCTCTGCCACCTGGCCGGACTCGCATGATCCCCAGGCCGAATTGGGCCTCTAAAGCACTTTCGGAAAAGACGCGCATCGTCGCGAGGGTTGCGGGATCATCAAACAGCGTCCCAGTGAATAGTGCACGAGCGAAGGTGATCAAGTCGGGCGCAGTCGAAACCATGCCGCCCGTCATCCAGGTAGTCCGGAAATAACGTTCGGCAAACTCGGCATCCACACGATCCAACAAGGGATGCTGATTGATGAACCCGCCGGAACCATCCATAGCGACGAAGTCACTGTAGGTGGGCAGGATGTCACCGATGGGGTCCTCATATGTGGCGAGATATGTGTGATCCAGACCGAGCGGATCGAGGATTCGGCTGCGAATGACAGTCTCGGCCGGTTGACCGGTTACATCTTCAATCAATAGACCCAAAAGAAGATAGTTGGTATTCGAATAGGACATGCGCCCGGGCGTCTGTTCCAAGGAGTAGTCGCGAATCATCGTTTCGGCGATCTGTTGAGGGTCGAATGGCTCGCCATCGCCCCACAATGCCTGTCGAAGCTCCGGAACGGTCCCGAAGTACCGGATCCCGGACTTATGGGCGAGGAGATGGCCGACGGTGATCTGATCGCCCAGCGGTTTCTCCAGAATCTCAGGGAACCAAGTCGACAACGGATCATCCAGGTTGATCAATCCTTCCTCAACCAGTTGCATCACCACCGTCGCCACAAACATCTTCGTGATGCTCCCGGTGTAGAAAGGCCTATCGGGTTGCATTGGAATCTGTTCCTCGCGATCCGCCCAACCGGATGTCGCGACAATGGTCTCTTCCGGGGTATCCACCCAGAGCATCAATCCGGGAGCCGGCCAATCCGGCAAAGCCTCGTCGAGTGCCGCCTGGATACGAACCGCGGCCTCATCCGGCGCCAACACATCGCTCTCATCCTCACCGGGCGGCTCGGTGGCGACCGGGGGGACGGTCGACCCGGCAACCGGGGGCAGTGTCGTGGTCGTCGCCGCAACACCAGAAGCAGTCGTCAAGATGCTGGGACCGACCGGCTCAGAAGAGCCTGCATCAGTACAGGCTGCGGCCGAGAGAGCGATGGACACCACCAGCGAAAAGACGAATCCCCTCATGGGTTTCGTGTTGTCCACTCTCAGAAACACAGTGTCCGTCTCCTCGTCAGCACCCTGGGTGCGACCAAGAGGTCCCGTAGTCTCTCTTCTGCCTCTGCCAACCCCGGCTCCGACACCACAGCGCCCTTTCGTCTTCGCCGATCTCCGCGCCACCGCCCCGAACGGTGAACCTCCGCTCTCACGCTACTCCGCGGAGCAGAGGGTAAAGGGAGCACTCGATCTCGTGGCGATAGAGTGCAGCACGCCCACGTGGCGACGGCGCAAGCAGATCCAAGAGGTTCGCAGGGCGTTCACCACCCAGGCGGCCTGCGAAGCAGGCGAGCAGCGGTTCTCCTGGGGCGCCCCATGGAACGGTTTTGCGAAACCGCGACGTTCTTGAAGCGCCTCGCGGGCATACGCCGCCGGATGATCGAGCTCCCTCAGCGGACGAGCGCACTGCAACCAGAGGCTTGTGCAAATCATCAGGCTCGAGAACGGGCGGTCGCGCCCCGTCTCCGTCTACCCGGCCGTCACAACCTGCCCATTCGGTTTTTCTAGTAGCGTCCGGGTATGCGGACTCTGATTCAAGTACTCGTTGCAGCCGTACTGGGAGGTGTGGCCGGATCGGTGATTCGCCACATCGTCGACCAGCAGGACAAGGAAGAGACCGGTGAGCTGGTTATCGCCACCACCACGACGCCAATCCTGGCCGGCACACTGGCCGGGCTGGTCGCTCCCAGGCGGGGCAAGGTGGCCGTAGCTCTCATTGTGAGCGCCAACGTCGCCGCCAATCTGAAGACCGAACCGGTAGACGCTCTCATCCAACAGTGGAAGGAACGCCGGAAGACCGCCTCGACGGCTGGCTAGTTGGCCGGCTGCGACACCGCGGGCCCAACAACTCGGGCCGGTTTAGTCCTGAGATCCACTCAGCGGAAACTCCGGCCATCTCCGCTCCGAACAGCTACTCACCGAACAGAACCGGAACCATCTGCGCGCCGGCAGCAAACGGCGATGCTCGCCGGGCGGTGAGAAGCGACCGGGTCGAGTTGCAGCAGACCACCGCCGCCCTTCAGCCTCCAGCTCCTCCGCGGGAATACGCCCGCGTCAGGAGTCCGTATCCAAGGTCTTGCGTTTGGCTTCCTCGATGAGAGTATCCATGGCGTCTGGTGGCAGATAGATCGGTGGCGATGGATCTGTTGCCCGAGGTGTAGCGGTTGCTGCTTCCAGAGCGGCTGCAATCATCCGGTCGATGGTGTCCTGGCCGGGTCTCACAAACGGAGAAGGGGTGGACGACCCGAAGTCGAGTGCGGGTTGTGTTCCCCGGGATTGCTCGAGTTGCTCCTCCAGGTCGGACACTCGCTCCCGCAGAAACTGTACTTCGGTTTCGGCCTTCGCCCGGGCGGCAGCCTCAGTTGCCAGAGCCCGGCCGGCCTCAAACAGATTGCCCAGTTGCTCGATCATCTTGTTCCAAGCGTCTTTCGGGATCGGCAACACGTCGTCGGACCGGGACGGTGCCGGATGTTGTGCAGGTCGTTCAGCCGCCGGAGAAACCGGGACGGCTGGTGTGGAAACCCGGTGAAGCCGACCGGCTTGTTCCATCACTTCGGAGAGCAGCACGTATCTCTGGTCGCCGGTCGGACCGGGTCGAAGCTCGCTCTGTATCCTCTCGAGGCGATACCATTTTCGGAGAGCGGATACGCTCACGCGCGCCTGTTCTGACGCTTCCCTGAGGGGTAGCCACGTATCAGCCTCGGTGTCAGACTTCGACGATGTTGGAGACCGTCCAAGAGTGCCCGCGCGGCCTTTCTCCTCGCCCTCATTCTGAAGATCATTCGCCGTGACACACCTCCTCGGGCCGCTTCGCCATTAGAGGCTAGCTTGAAGCCTGCCCTATGGCTGGTATGTCGTAACCCTCAATCGAGAGCTCTCCAGCATGAGCCGGCGTCCTGCGCGGTGGCCAACCGGTGCCCCGGGACCCGGGCACGGGATGCCGATCTGAGCGGTTCTGTTGAGTGCGCCGACGCGGCCGGGTCCACGGTGGGGCTTGCTGCTGCTTGGCCCTTCGCTGGGAAGTCGGGTGATACATCTTCGCCGACCTGCTCGCACCGGAGACCTTCGTCAAGCTCGTTGCCTGATCGGGCTCCAAGTGGGTTGTGACGTATTCCCCTTGACCAAAACGGTCGAAGGGTGGAGGGTGGAGGCAGGCAGGTCCGGAGGTTGCATGTCGCCCTTTCTGAAGAGGATGGGGATGGGAGTGCTGGCTCTGGCGGGGTCGATCGCGGCTGCATCGGCCGGACTCGGACTGATCCTGCGATTTCAGCCGGCGCCACTCATGAAACCGGCACGCTGGTTTGCCGCACGGGTGCTCAACCCTCCTGTGTTGTGGTACACGAACCACTTCGGCCGAACAACGCAGCCTTTGGTGTATCACCGGGGCCGGAAGTCGGGGCGAGAGTTTGTGACCCCGCTGTGCATGGTCTCAACACCCGAAGGGTTCATCGTCCCCGCGGCATTCGGCCCCGACGTTGACTGGCTTGCCAACCTGAGGGCTACTCCCGAATCGAGAGTGGTCTACGAGGGAGTAAGCCACGAGACCACCGCTGAAGTGATAGACCTCGACCGGGCCATCGACATCGCCGGTGGGGAACCCGGCTGCTCCTGCTGGACCCAGTTCAAGGTCGCCAACCTGGTGTTGCTGCGCCCCGTCACCCGAGCCGCCTGACAATCCGCCACGACGGAGTATCCCGCCGGGGCCATCCCCGCTGCAGATCCACGACATCCGTTGCAGCTTCGTCCGCCCGTCGTTCACAGTGAACCTCCGGTCGGCGGCTGCATGTGCATGGGGTGGGAATGGAGCGGATTCAGGGCTTTGTGCTCTGGTCCCGGAATCTCCACGGCAAGAGAATTGACCATGGAGGCCTCATCTGATCGGAGGAGGTCATGGCGGTTGATACACGACACACGCCGAGAACCATCGACCTGGACCCGGATCTTCTGGCCACTCCGTTCGCGAGGGAGACGAACTGGCATGTGATCACGGGCGCACCTTCGTGCGGCAAGACGACGCTGATCGACATGCTCGCCGATCAAGGCTTCAGGACGGTTGCGGAGGCCGCGCGGCAGTTCATCGAGACGGAGATGTCGGCCGGAGTCAGCATCGATGAACTGCACGAGCGTGGAGCAGAGCTTCAACATCGGCTGCTCGAAATCAAACTGAGCGTGGAGAGTGCCCTGCCGCCGGCCGTTGTTTCCTTTCTTGACGATGCCGTTCCGGGCTCGATCTCCTGGTACCGACTCTTCGGTCTGAACCCGAATACAGCGTTGCCGTATTGTTTCCGGCATCGCTACGCAACAGTTCTTGTTCTCGACCCGCTTCCGCTCGAACTCGACGGGATCAGATTCGAGGACGACTTCACCGGCGTGCTCGATCAATGGATCGAACAGGACTACACGGCGCTCGGATACTCCGTCGTGCGAGTGCCGGTAATGACTCCGGAGGCTCGACTCAGATTCGTCCTGGAACGGGTTTCTCACTCGACGGCCGGCGCCTCGCAACTGCCTTCCCAAACATGAGTGCCGTCTGCCCTTGAGCTGAGCTGGAGCGCCAGGGGCTGCCGCACGGGTCCCTTCCGGGCATCCACCGATCGCAGGTTTCGCTCAAGGCACCCGGGCCATACGGTGATCGCCTCGCCTCTCGGGACACCCGAACCCCCGCCTGCAGCACGCCGTTCTTCGCAGCGGACCGCCCCATTTCGAGAAACCCGCACAATTCATCACCTCACCGGGCCCCGCTGCGAAATGTATACCGCGAGACGGCCGGCAATCAGAAGGCCGAGCAACACCATTCGCGTTATGCTCGCTGGCAATGATTTGCGCTGCGTGTGGGACCCGCAACCAAGAGGGATTCAAATTCTGTTCCAACTGCGGCACCGCGCTCGCCCGCGTTTGCCCGTCCTGCGGAACCTCCAATCAGCCTGAGTTCAAGTTCTGTTCCAACTGCGGGACGGGACTGGCAGACCCGTCGGCCGTTCCCGCGGCTGCCGCGCCGCGCGAGACGCCGGCGTCCGACTCGGGCGAGCGCCGCTTTGTCTCGGTCCTGTTCGCCGACCTCGTCGGGTTCACCACACTCACCGAAGAGCACGACCCCGAAGAAGTCCGGGCGATGCTCACTCGCTACTTCGACCGAGCACAGCAGATCATCGAGCGATTCGGCGGCGAGGTCGAGAAGTTCATCGGCGATGCCGTCACCGCGTTCTGGGGAACACGGGTGGCTCTGGAGGATGACGCAGAACGGGCGGTGCGCGCAGCGATCGAGTTGGTCGATGCGATAGATGAACTGGGTCACGACATCGGGATCCCGGGACTCGCTCTCCGAGCCGGGGTTCTTTCGGGAGAGACGAGCGTCGGCTCGGGCGGCAACGAGACCGGGATGGTCGTCGGAGACATCGTCAACACAGCAGCCCGCCTGCAGTCGGTCGCTCAACCAGGTTCCGTCTTCGTCGGGGACTCGACCAAGGAGCTGACCGGCGCGTCTATTCGCTTCGAACGGGCCGGAGATCACGAACTGAAAGGCAAGGCCGGCCCCATCGCCGCCTGGAGGGCCGTCGAGATCGTGGCCGAACGCGGCGGTAAGCGCCGCTCGGACGGTTTGGAGCCGCCGTTCGTTGGACGGGAGTACGAACTGCGGCTGCTCAAGGATCAGCTGCACGCCACGGCCCATGAGGGCCGGGCCCGTCTGGTTTCTATCATCGGGGAGGGCGGAATAGGCAAGAGTCGCCTGGCCTGGGAGCTTCTGAAGTACGTCGATGGACTCGCCGAGACGTTCTACTGGCACCAGGGTCGCTCCCCGGCCTACGGTGACGGTGTCACCTTCTGGGCCCTTAGCGAGATGATCCGACAGCGGGCTCGCATTGCCGAAACCGACGATCCGTTGAAGGCCCGAACAAAACTCCAGACTACGGTCGCAGAGTTCGTGGAGGACGCCGAGACAACGCACTGGGTCACACCCCGGGTCGCTGGTTTGCTCGGGCTTGATTCGATGCCGGTAGGTGATCGGGCAGATCTCTTTGCCGCCCTCCGGACCTTCTTCCAGCACGTTGCCCGACGGGGCCCGGCCGTGCTGGTGTTCGAGGATCTGCATTGGGCCGACGAAGGACTACTGGACTTCATCGTCGAACTGGTCGAACGATCCTCCTCTCACCCGATCCTGGTTGTGACCCTCGGCCGCCCGGCACTGCTCGAACGGCATCCGGATTGGGGTACCGCGAGGAGAGGCTTCATGTCGGCCCACCTCGGGCCGCTGGCTGAGGTCGACATGAGGAGCCTGGTCGGGGGAATGGCGCCGGGAATCGAGAATCAGACCGTCGAACTCGTGGTCGGCGCCGCCGCCGGCGTGCCGCTGTACGCGGTCGAATATGTTCGCACCCTGGTCGCTTCGGGAGACCTGGTCAGGGATGGCGATCGGTATCGTCAGATCTCCGACGTCGAGTCGCTCACGGTTCCCGACTCGTTGCACGCGGTCGTCGCGAGCCGTATCGACCGTCTGGGACCGGACGAACGAGCCATCATTCAGGACGCCGCCGTGCTGGGACAGTCGTTTACTGCGGACGCCCTGCGAGTTCTCTCCGACAGTCCGGCCGAGACAATCGAAGAATCACTCGCCCGGCTGGTGCGCGAGGAGGTCCTGCACCTCGATGACGATCCCCGATCCCCCGAACGGGGTCAATATCAGTTCGTGCAGAGCGTGATTCGTGAGGTCACCTACGGCCGGCTGTCACGGCAGGATCGTAAACGCAGGCACATCGCCGTCGCCAGACACTATGAGAGTATCGGTTTGGCAGAGTCGGCGGCAATCGTGGCCAGTCATTACCTCAGCGCTCTGGAGACCGGCCCCGATGAAGAGTTGTCCACCACGGCTCGAAACTCAATGCTGGCGGCCGCACAACGAGCGTTCGATCTGCATTCCCACCAACAGGCCCTCGGACTTGTGCAACAAGCCCTCGAGATACCGGGAGACGAGACAGGGCGGGTTGCGCTTCTGGAATTGGGTTCGCTCGCGGCAACTCAGATCGCTAGCTACGAAGCAGCCATCGACCTGGGACGCGCCGCGCTGGCCTGGCAGGAAGCCAACGGCGAGGAGGCCGACGTTATCCGATGCACCCGCATCCTCGGCCTGGCAATACTCTCGGCCGAACGCCCCCCAGATGCCGTATCGGTGATGGCTCCGCGCTTCGAGGCGAGTAGAGCGACGGAGCCGGAGATGTTGCTGCTCGGAGCGCAACTCTCCCGCGCGTACATGCTGGCCTCGGAGATGCAGCGCTCGGCCGACGTCGCACGCGATGTTCTGGTGGCTGCAGAGGCGACCGGCAATCTGGAGGTGGTAGTCGAGTCGCTCAACACGCGGGGTACTGCCGTTTCGGGATTGGGCCGAGTCTACGAAGCGCTGGCCTTGCTCGCCGGGGCGATCCAGCTGGCAGCCGAGGTAGGTTCACCCGTCGCCGAAGCAAGAGCTTTGAACAACTTCCTCGTAGTCGGAGCCGTCAACGGTCGTCTCTCCAGTCCGGAGATCGTGGATCGCTTCCACGAGATCGCTGCGCGAATCGGCGTGTTTGACTACATCGTCCGATCCGCCACCAGGAAGGCGGACAACCTGATCTCAACCGGCCGGTTCGAGGAGGCGGTATCGCTGCTCGAGAGCCTCGAACTGGGAGAGCAGACGTGGTGGCGGCCGACAACGGCGGCCGACGTTGAGGTGCTGAAGTGGATCTTGACGGGCGCCGTCGGTCATCTGGACAGAGCGAACGACTACCTGAATGCCGCACCCGATACGCAGGAGCCACAACTGGACGATTGGGTCGGCAGCCAGCGAAGCCTTCTGCTGTTCCTACGAGGAGACAATGTAGGCGCCTTCGACTTGGCCGCTTCGGCACCGGAGGACCGGCGGCTCCCGGAAGCGCACGTCTGGGTCGTGCCGCTGTGGTCGGCAATACGCTTGCGCGACGTCGATCGTCTGGATGTCCATTGGAGCAAGGACCGCGTACCCGTCGGCAAGCGCTTCGTATCCATCGACCGCGTGGCCAGGGCAGCGCGAGCGGCACTCACGGGCAAAGCCGACGAGGCCGTGCGTCACTTCTCAGAGGCAATCGACCTGTGTGAGGCGACGGACGGGACGCTTTGGGCCATGGTCGTGCGAGCCCTGTACGGCGAACTGATGCCGGATCGGCCGGAGGCACGCACCGCAGCCGGAGAGGCTTTCGAGTGGTTCACCGCCCACGGGGCCAACGGCTACCTCAGCTTGTTTACCGAAGTATGGCCGTCGATGAGGGACACGGCCGAGACCGGCTGAAAGGCCGGCACTCGACCGGTCCAGACGGTGGGGCCGCGACGCCTCCTCCGACCAGCCGTAGCCCGTGTGGAGGAGCGACCCGGCATTCGGTCGCCTGCCCAGCTCGAATCATCCGGCTGCCGAAGTACCACCGGCATCCGGGAGCCCACCCGAAGCGCGGATACCGAAACTGAGCAGGTACCCGATCATCCAGACCTCGCCGATGGTGGCAATCCCGGTCAGCACATCACCGATCGCCGACGGAGCATCCGGAGCGAGTTCGGTCAGATAGGTGGCGATCACATACGCCACTCCCCCGGCAATCAACACCCATCCGAGCAAAACCGGCATCACCCGCCTGCTTACGACTACATAACCCATCGGGATGAGCCACAGCCCGAAGAAGAGCCCTCCAACGTTCCAGGCGACTCCATTGAGTTGGTAGAGGATCTGGACCGTTGCAGCCTGATCGGCGCCCGGGGCAAGACTCGCGTCGCCCGCCACAGCCAGGGCGGTCGCCGAGAAGGCAGTTGCGACAAGGATCGCGGCGGCGTTGACCAACCCAAATGCGGCTATCGCCCCTGCAGCGAAGCTGTCCTCGCTGCGGAACAGCTTGAAGAACCACAGCGCCGCCAGGGCCTGAGTCAGCACAATGGTCAGGTCGGCAGCGACGCCCAACCGAGCTAGCGAAGCCCGATCTACCAAATTGGCCAGCGTTGCGCCGGCGTCGTCAGCCACGTACAGCTCGCCACGAACGAGCAGGAATCCGACGATTCCCGCCACAGCGAGGCCGAGATAGAAAACACCAGTCCATCGAGCCGTCGAAACAGGTGCTGACATGGCAAACCTCCACAGTTGGCTGCCAGACACCCTAGCGAGCAAACAGGGCGCGTCGGGATGGTTCAGTCACCGATCCGACCGCCGCCCGGCAGCTGATGCACCGCGGGAGGAGCGCAGCCCACCCGACGCGACCAACTGAGACGACGAGTGTCGTCACCCCGATCAGGAGGAGACGGCTGTGTCCGGGTCGAGCCCACGGCTGCCTCGTTGCTTCCGAATGCGCGGCCGGCGGTGCGCGGCCCGAGGCCGGTTTGGCAACCGTTCAGGTTTCCAAGAGCGATTCGGCGGGGACACGTTGCTCATTGGGAGCCGGCCGGGCCGCCTTCGTTCTTCCTGCGGTGATTAGGCCCACGCCGATCAAGATGAGGGGAAGAGCGATCAGGCCTTCGCCGGTGAGTGACTCCGAGCCGATGGTGAGTCCGAGGAACACCGCGACGACCGGGTTGACGTAGGCGTAGCTGGTGGCCAGGGCCGGGCGTACCCTGCGCAGCAGATACATGTAGGCGCTGAATGCGACGATTGACCCGAACACCGTCAGATAGGCAAGGCCGAGCCACGCTTCGAGTGGAGGCGTCGAGGCGATGTGTTCTCCGGTGGAGATGCCGATGGCCATGAGGAGCCCGCCACCGGTCAGCATCTCGGCGGCGATGACGGCCATCCCGGAGGGGAGGCTCGCCCGGCTGCTACGAATCGACCCGAGCGCCCAGCTGATCGGGGCAACGAGCATGATGATCGCGCCGGTCGGGTTGGTGGAGAAGTCTCCCTCGAGTCCCAGCAGCACCACCCCCGCCATCCCCACCGCCAGACCCCACCACTCCCACCGATTGGGCCATTTTCCGAGAACACCGGCGATCAGACCGGCCCACAGCGGCATGGCGGCCACGGCGGTGGCGGCCAGACCGGATCCGATCCCGGTTGATTCAGCCACTGTGACCATGCCTGTCCCGCCGACGATGAGAAGCGCACCGAGCTGAGCGGCCATCCACCACTGCCCGAAGGTGAGCCGGGCTTCCCGGTGGGCTGAAAACAGATACAGGACGGCTCCGGCGACCAGGAACCGGATACCGGTTCCCAGCAGCGGCGGGAATCCGATGACCATGTACTTGATGGCCAGGTAGGTCGATCCCCAGATGAGGTAGACGGCACCAAGCGCCGCGATCGTACGACGTGTCACTCGTTAGAAAGCCGGTCGGAGTTGGCGAGCCGGCGACGAACCTCGAGTTGCGAGGCGGCGCCTCGAGGAGCGGGGAAGGTTGGCCGCCAGCCGGATCCTCTTCTGAATCTCACGCTCCTTGGCATGGTGAAGAGCCAGGGCGGTTTCGGCGGTGAACGGGTTCACTGTTTTCTCCTTGGATCTTGCCAGATGCGTCATAATGAGTCATACTGGCTTTGAGTCCTTATCATATCAACCCCGATATAAGGAGTCAACAGGTTTATGGCTCATTACTCAACTGGAGCGGCTCTGGCCATCGATCTCGTGAACACGTATGACGTTCACGCAGGCGAGGAGTTGCTCGCCACGGCCGTCGCCCTGGCCGATTTCGCTGAAGAACACGGCCTTGGACGGGTGACGAGCACGCTTGACGACCTCCATCGTGTCAGGAGTGCTCGACCTCTGCTCAGAGAGGCCGTCCTGGCCGATGACGAAGCCACAGCGGTGGCTGCCCTCAACGATCTCCTCGCCTCTGCCGGTCCACAGCCACGTCTGGTGGAAGAGGATGGCGGCTGGACCTTTGCCTTTGCCGACCCGAAGGGCGGGCTTGGCAACCAGCTTGTTGCCGAGGCGGCAGGGCAGCTCCTACAGGAGATTCGGGGGCACGGACTGCGCCAGTTCTCGACCTGCGATAGTTCGACGTGTGAGGACGTGTTCGTCGACAAGTCCCGCAACCACTCGCGCCGGTACTGCACCCAGGACGTCTGCGGAAACCGTGAAGCCCAACGCGCCTACCGCGCCAGGCGAGCGGAACAGGCCGACGGCTGTTAGTCGCTGCGGCAGAGGCCGGCGGCCAACTCAGGCCGGGCCACCGCATAACGAGCCAAAGCTCGCCAACCGGAACCGCCGTGCCGAGGCAGGTCTCTTGGAGAGCCGAAGACGGCAGTTCAACCTGCCGGCGACCTCGCCAGTACCTGGAAAGGCATCTAGGCCCTAGCGCGTCGATATCCCGGCGGTATGTTGTAACTAGTACAGGAGCTCAATCGCGCCGGTGTGGGTTTTCGCCTTGGCGTGCTCGGATCGGCCTTGGGGGTGGATCATGAGTCACTATCGGAGCAACGTACGGGACATCGAGTTCAATCTCTTCGAAATGCTGGGCGTCCAAGAGCACATGGGCGCCGGCCCCTTCAGCCAGATGGATGAGGCTTCGGCACGAACCCTCCTGCGAGAGGCGGCTCGAATGGCAGCCGACGTATTCGCCGAGAGCTTCACCGAGGGCGACCGCACGCATCTGACACTCGAGAACGGTGAGGTGCACCTGCCGGTCGGGACCAAGCGAAGCATCGACGCCTATTTCGATGGAGAATGGCATCGGCTGATGCTGCCCGACCGACTGGGCGGTATGGGCGTTCCGAAGAGCTTGATGTGGGCGGTGAGCTCTATGTTCCTCGGTGCCAATCCCGCCGCCCTCTGTTTCACGAGCGCCCCTACCTGGGCGGCGTTGCTCGACCCGGTCGTCACCGAGCAACAGCGACAGCGCTTCCTGGTCCCCATGGTGGAGCGCCGCTGGGGTGCCACGATGGTGCTCACCGAAGCAGATGCAGGGAGCGACGTCGGCGCCGGGCGAACCAAAGCCGTTCCGGCCCAGGACGGGACCTGGCACATCACGGGCGTCAAACGCTTCATAACCAGCGGTGAGTTCGACTGGCCCGAGAACATCATGCACATGGTTCTCGCCCGACCCGCGGGGGCCGTCCCCGGCACCAGGGGACTGAGCATGTTCTTCGTCCCCAAGTTCTGGGTGGAAGAGGATGGTTCGCTTGCGGAACGCAACGGAGTCGTAGCGACGAAACTCGAGGACAAGATGGGCGTTCGGGGGTCCGCCACCTGCGAGCTCACATTCGGAGAGCACAAGCCTGCCCGGGGTGTGCTGGTCGGAGAGGTTCACGAGGGAATCCGCCAGATGTTTCGCATCATGGACTTCGCTCGTGTCTTCTTCGGTGGCAAGGCCCTCGAGACCCTGTCGACCGCTTACCTGCATGCGCTGGAGTACGCCAGGGTGCGCGTCCAGGGGGCCGATCTCGCCGAAGCTATCGACCCGGCGGCGTCCCCGGTGCCGATCATCCGTCATCCCGATGTACGTCGCATGCTGCTCGACCAGAAAGCCTTCGCCGAGGGACTGCGTGCAATGTTCTTGTACGCCGCCTCCCTCGAGGACCGGATGTGTCTCGATGCCGGCGACGAGGACGCCGCCAAGAGGAGAGAACTGCTGGTCCCCCTCATCAAGGGCTACGGATCGGAGAAATCCTATGAGCTCCTGGCACAATCGATGCAGGTGTTCGGAGGATCCGGATACATGCGCGACTATCCCATCGAGCAATACCTCCGCGACCTGAAGATCGACACGATCTGGGAAGGGACCACCGGTATCCAGGCCCTCGACCTGGTCTTCCGGAAGATCGCCAAAGACCAGGCGGCGACCGTGGGGCGGCTGTTCGAGGATATCCGCGTCACCGCCAAGGGCAACGGGCAGCTGGAGGACCACCGCATGCGGCTCGCCCAGGCACTGGACGACGTCGAGGGAATGCTCGGAAAGATGGTCGGCTTCCTGGGCGAGTCCATCTACCTGATCGGGTTGAACGCCACCCCGTTCATGTCCGCACTCGCCGAGCTCGTGGTCGGCTGGCTGCTGCTGCGGCAGGCCGAGATTGCCGTCGAGGCCCTCGAATCATCGTCCGCCGAGGACCGGGCGTTCTACGAGGGCAAGGTGGCGGCAAACGACTGGTACAACCGGACCGTCCTTCCCCGACTGGCTGCAAGCCGCACCGTCCTCATGAACACCACGCTGGCGCCGATGGAAATGGCGGAGGCGGCCTTCTAGCTGAAAGACGGATGTGGCGACGAAGCACGGTGATCCCCTGGAGCAGCTCAGCAGCCTCTGTTCTTGCGGAGTTGCAAACCACCCGTCGGCGGCGCGCCGGCTGGGGCCACTCCGACAAGAAGGGTGTCGCAAGGTTCCCAATGCGAGCGGATGATCCGTGCGGAAGCCGGGCCGGACGAAACAAGGAGCACTGATGTCGGACGATGTTAGAGAACCGCGACTTCCTCCACGATGGTTCATCCGTCTTGCGTGGCGGGTCCACCGTGGCCTGTACCGCATGACCGGGGGTCGATTCGGGCTGAGACGACCGGAAGGTGACCGATACGGAATGATGCGTCTAACGACAACGGGACGGCGCAGCGGCCGCCAGAGAAACGTGATAGTGGGCTACTTCGAGGATGGCCCGAACCTCGTGACCATGGCAATGAACGGTTGGGGCGAAGCCGAGCCCGCCTGGTGGCTCAATCTCCAGGCACAACCGCAAGCAAGCGTCGGTCTCCCCACGGGCGAACGCAAGGTCACCGGCCGCGCCGCCGATGGCGAAGAAAGGGCCCGACTTTGGGACCGGTGGCGCGAAATCGATTCCGATCTGGATGCCTATGCGGCGCGCCGGCCCACCGAGACGGCGGTTGTAGTGCTCGAGCCACTGCCGGGAAGCGGTGAGTGACCTCGGCAAGAGCCTGCCCGGCCGTTGAGCCCACATGTCCGCGGTGAGTTGCTACTTCCTCACGCATGATTCTTTCGCGGAGTTCCAGACTCGCCGCCATCGCATCGGAGTCGGCCTCCCCGCAGCCGCGTCTAACCTTCCACGTCGGTGAGTAACTCGTCCGGTCGAGATCTGCTCGGCCACGGGCGGGAAGTCACCACCCGCCGGCAGCTTCAGCCGTTACCACCCACCCGATCGACCAGATTCGAAAGGGGAAAGACCAACCCTGGTAGCGGGTCGGCCGACGCCTTGTGTGGCGCCATCGCGTCCGTCCTCAGGACCTCCGGCCCTGGTATTGCAAACCCGCACTGAGGCAAGATGACTGAGAAGACAGCGAGGAGGGCAACGTAGCGGCCGGACCGGACCCGGACATCGGACGCGGCACCACACGCTCGCCGGGTGTCGGCGTTCCGGCTGCGCTCGAGGGAGCCGCCCTCATGGTGTTCAATCTGGTCGCCACCCCCTTCATCGGGCGAAGGCGGCTGCGGTGGGGAACGGTGGAGACAGAGGCGGTTGATACCCTTCCGGGCGACGACCTGGTGACCGATCCCAAGTGGTCGTACACGCTGGGAATCGCCGTCGATGCATCCCCCGAGGCCGTATGGCCCTGGCTCGCCCAAATCGGGCAAGGCCGCGCCGGTTTCTACACCTACCAGACGCTCGAGAACATCGCCGGCTGCAGAATCACCAACACGACAGAGATCCTCCCCGACCACCAGCATCCGGCCGTCGGGGAAGACATCTACCTGCATCCGACCGCACCGCCGATGCGAATAGAGGTGGTGGATCCTCCGAACGCCCTGGTGCTCTTCGGGTCGCCCGCCGGCACGGGTGCCGGGGACAGCTGGGGAATGTCAACATGGCAGTTTGCCGTCCAACCCGGCCACGATGGCGGCAGCCGGCTACTGACCAGAGGCCGCTACGACCACACCCCGGATTGGAAGAGCCGCCTCGCCTTTGGGCGCTTCCC
>DATIPS010000014.1 GCA_035471805.1 Acidimicrobiia bacterium
GTCTTTGAGGCCTCGCTACAGACAGAGGGCGCAGTTGGTGACCCTCCACCGAATGACCGGTCGTGGTGGCAGCGCCTTGTCAAGTTCCTCAGGGAAATCGACCTTGAGGAAAGGTGACAGTGACCCAGATGGGCCCGTTTCGTGTGACCTCGGGCTGAGGCCTCAGCGTTCTTGAGGTCCGTCTTTGCAGTCTTCCGTTCGCCCTGCGGGATTGCGGAACACGACGAAGGGAAACACCGCCTCGAGCACTGGAGATTCCCATGTCGTGAGGGGGTAGTTCTCCGGTTTCCGACAAAGAGTCGAAAGGCCCTAAGCAGCTTTCGTGCTGATAGTCCAGAATCAAGGTTGTATTCAAATAAGCGATGCGCAGGGGAGATGACTATGCGCCGAAGATATGGGTTCGTCATTCTGGCGATGATGCTGATTCTGGCAGCGTGTACCGGCGAAGTCGGTGACACCGGTCCGGCGGGTCCGGCGGGTGCGGCGGGTCCGGCTGGTCCGGCTGGTCCGGCTGGTCCGGCCGGCGCAGATGCGTCCGCCATGGCCGCAGGGGATCTGTCCTGCACCGATTGTCACAACGACTCTTCGCTGATCACCGGGAAGAAGACGGCCTGGGAGGCAACGCTTCATGGTTCGGGCGGAGCCTATGTTCGTGGGGCTAGTGCCAGTTGTGCGGGCTGCCACTCGGGTGGCGGTTTCAGCGCGAGGATTGCCGCAGGGCAACACCCCGGCGAGCTTGAGGCCGGCGATCCCAATCCGACCCGCCAGGATTGCCGCACTTGCCACCAGATCCATACGACCTACTCGGGCGCCGACTGGGCGTTGGAGACCACCGATCCATTCGATTTCTACGCCTTTGAAGGCGTGACCTACGATGGAGGCGAGGGCAACTTGTGTGCCCAGTGTCACCAGCCTCGACGCGGCATCGCCGACGCTGTGGACGGAATGATCGAGGTCACGAGCACTCACTGGGGCCCCCACCACGGTGGACAAGGCTCGATGCTGCTCGGCATTGCCGGTGCAGGCGTAGAAGGCCGCCCGGCCTCTCACTACACGATGGTTGCCGACACATGCGTGACCTGCCATCTCGGCGAAGGTGCGGATCACAGCTTTGAGCCGGACGTTGCCGCCTGTGCGGAGTGCCACGGTGAGATCGAGGACTTCGACTTCAGCGGCCTGCAGACCGAGGTCCAGGCGATGCTGGATGAGCTCGAAGAGGCTCTGGTTGCCAAGGGCTGGCTCGACGAAGAGGGTCATCCGATGGTGCAGAATGTCCCCGAGGCTGAAGCTGCTGCGCTGTGGAACTGGATCTACATCGCCCATGAAGACGGCAGTCTCGGTGTTCACAATCCGGCATACACAAAGGCGTTGCTCGAGGCCGGCCTCGCAGCACTCGGCGGGTAGATACCACCCGACAATCGCTAGTAATACAAAGCGGGGCTGCCGTACGGCAGCCCCGCTTCTATGCCTCGGATCTCTCTAGTGCTTTGTGCGAAGTTGCACGTCGCACGTGTCTTCAGTCAGAGTTCACGAGAACCGTTCGTATCTGACCAGATCCTCGAGCGACTTCCGGCCGGCCATCGCCGAGGCGGTCCGCCCAGCCCGTTCGGCGGGTTCGTCCGGGTAACCGAGCGCAACAACATACCGGCATCCGTGATCGCCCGGTATGCCCAGCGCCTCTCGAGCACAGTCCTCTCTGTGCAAAGTGATCGGACAGGATCCGACTCCAATCGCCGCAGCGGCGAGCATTATGTTCTGAGACACCCTTCCCATGTCCCATTCGTAACCTTCCGGGAGACGGACCGGTGCAATCACGAGAGGAGCATTTCGAATGGGAACTGTGAAATCGCCGCATTCGGCCAGTCGATCGAGTTGTGCTCGCTCGCGCACCACGACGAACGACCAAGATTGGCGGTTCTTTGAACTGCCGGTCCAACGTGCCGCCTCCAGGATGCGGGTGAGGTCGTTTTCGGTCACCGGTTTCGCCAGGAAGCGTCTGACGGTTCTGAGTTTGAGTACGGACTCGTAGGTCTCTTCTGAAGTGTTGAGCATCATACGTCGAGCCTAGCTAGCCCCTTTTCCACCAATGTTTCTCAGCAATGCTGGACCCGGTTTTACGTACTCAGCATTGCTGAGAAAACGGAGGCGGAGCGCTACTGGTACTCGTAGAAGCCCCGGCCGCTCTTTCGGCCCAGTAGACCCGCCTCGACCATTCTGACCAGAAGGGGAGGTGGGGCGTATTGGGGCAGCTTGAACTCGTCGTAGAGCACGTCGGCGACTGCCTTGCAGGTATCGAGGCCGACGAAATCAGCGAGGGTCAGCGGTCCCATGGGATGGTTGGCTCCAAGGCGCATGCCGGTGTCGATGTCATCCGCCGTCGCCACCCCATTCTCATACAGACGTATTGCCTCGAGCATGTAGGGCACGAGCAGCATGTTCACGATGAATCCGGCCCGATCCTTGGCATGGATGACCGTCTTCCCCAGCTGGTCGGAGGCGAATCCCTCGGCCCGAGCTTCCACCGCCGGCGACGAAAGGACCGTGCTGATCAATTCGACCAGCCCCATTACGGGTACGGGGTTGAAGAAGTGCAGTCCGACGACCGAATCCGGACGGCTCGTCGCTCTGGCCAGGCGGGTGATGGGGATGGAGGACGTGTTTGAGGCCAGGATGACGTCTTCGTCTTCGAGTATGCCGTCGAGGGTCTTGAATATCTCGAGCTTCAGGGTTTCGCTTTCCGTGATCGCCTCGACTACCAGTTGCCGGTCGGCCAGATCGGCGAGGTCCGTGGTGTAGGTGATGCGTTCGAGGATTTCGTCACGTGCCCCGGCCTCGAGTTTGCCCTTGTCAACGGCCCGCCCGGTCGACTGTTCGATCTTCGACCGAGCCAGCGACACCGTCGCTTCGTCGACTTCTCTGATCGTGACATCTAGGCCCGCCTTGGCAGACACTTCGGCGATTCCGGACCCCATGAGTCCTCCGCCGACGATTCCGATGCGATGGATGGTCATGTGGCGCCTCCTGTCTCGCTGGCCCAATACTCCCACGAAGCTAGTCCCGTTGGCAGGGGAAAACGGATGGATGGGATGGGCTAATGGGTTCCTGTTCGGTAGCGGCACAGTAGCTCGAACAAGGTATGGGCCGTCTGCTCGATCGCAGCGACCGGAATGCGTCCGTCGGCGGCACAGGAGGACGCCTGGAACGCGTAGGCGGGTGGGAGCATCATCGTTCCTCTCCCTCAGCCTGGAACCGTTTGGGTTGTGCAGGCGTCATAATCATGTGTAGAGACTCGATAAGGAGGCGTGCAGTGCGTCTCATCAGGTTGCTCGCTGTTCTTTCCCTGTTGGCCTCCGCCTGCGCGGGCGCCGATTCATCGTCGTCGACCGCATCGACCGCGTCGACCGTGCCCGGCGACTCCCCGGTGGCGGGGATGCTCGTTGCCTCAGACGTGGAACGTGATGATCCGCTTGCTCCGGCCTCCGATGTCGAGCTGGTGGTGGCCGGCCTTCGGTCGTTTGCAGCAGAGCTGTACACCGAGCTGGTCGGCGACGGCAACATGGTCTTCTCGCCTGTGAGCGTGTACACGGCGCTGGCGATGACCTACGCGGGCGCGGCAGGGACTACCGCCGACGAGATGGCGGCGCTCCTGGGCGACGGCCTTTCCTTCGAAGCCTTCCATTCCGCGATGAATGCATTCGATCAGGTGCTCGCCACACGGAATCATGAGGCGAATGCGTCGGAAGGAGCGGTCGAGATAGCCGTCGCCAACAGCCTGTGGGGACAGCAGGGAATGGCCTTTGAGGCCCCGTTCCTGGATCTACTCGCCCGCGACTACGGATCGGGGATGCGCATCGTCGACTTTATCGATCCCTCTGCCCGTGAGGAGGGGCGCCGGGCCATCAACGACTGGGTGGCTGGTGAGACGAATGATCGTATCGAGGAGCTGATTCAACAAGGGGTGCTCGACGATATGGTGAGGCTCGTCCTGGTGAACGCGGTCTACCTGGACGCCGCCTGGCAGAGTCCGTTCGAGCCGGCGGCTACCACTGACGATCCGTTCCTGCTCCTCGATGGTTCTGAAACCTCTGTTGAAACGATGCACCAGCGAGTTACGGTGCCCTACGGCGTGGGTGAGGGATGGCAGGCCGTCCGAATCCCTTATGCAGGCAACGAGCTGGGGATGCTTGTGGTTCTACCCGACATAGGTAGCTACGAGCAGGTCGAAGACTCATTGAGCCTCGGACTCCTCGATACCGTGTCCGGTGCACTGTCGTTGGAACCGGTAATGCTCTCGCTTCCGAAGTGGGAGATAAGGACTCAGGTCGGGCTGGTTCCTCCTTTGCGGGCTCTGGGACTGAGCGAAGCTACCAGTGGGGCCGCAGACTTCAGCGGGATGACAGGTGAAGGGCATCTGTTCATCAGTGAGGTCGTTCACGAAGCGTGGATTTCTGCCGACGAAGCGGGGACCGAAGCAGCAGCCGCAACCGCCGCGATCATGAGCCTCACCGCCTTGCCATTGGATCCGATCCCCTTCACAGTCGACCGACCATTCATCTTCGCGCTCGAGGACATCGAGACCGGTTCGATACTCTTCATGGGGCGGGTGGTGGATCCTGGGTCCTGATGAGGCCTCTCCTCCCGAGCTCGGTGTCTGTCAACTCAGCGCGGCGAGTACCCTCTGGTCTTGATGTCTCTTTATTCCTATTCGCCACCTGAGAAACTCGACTCCCCGGTTCTCATCGCCTCGCTTCGAGGATGGGTGGATGCTGCAGGTGTCGGTTCTGCGGCCGCTGAGCACCTTTCCGGCCACGGACCGGTCGTCGCGGAGTTCGACGGCGATCAGCTCTTCGACTACAGGTCGAGCAGGCCGGTAGTGGATTTCATCGACGGGCATCTACGCAAACTCGAATGGCCGGAACTGGTCGTGCAGTACAGGCGAATCGGTGGTCGCGACCTGCTGATCCTGCGCGGTACCGAACCGGATTTGCGGTGGCGGGCATTCTCCTCCGCAGTGTCGGCCCTTGCCGCCAGCGCGGGCGTGTCGGAGTTCATAGCCATCGGGTCGGTTCCGGCCCCGGTTCCGCACACGATCGCTACCCCCCTGATGATGACTTCGCCGGATTCTGACTTGCTCGTCGACGACACACGAACACCTGAGGGTCTCCTGCGAGTCCCGGGGGCGGCGCTCACGGTGCTGTCCCATCGGCTCTCCTCCGATGGAATACCGGCGCGAGGCTACTGGGCCCAGGTTCCACAGTATGTCAACGGCCCGTTCTATCAGGGAGTGATTGTGCTGTTGGAGCGGATTGCCGATCGTCTTGGAATCGCCATCCCGCTCGACACCTTGCCCGAGGAAGCCCTCCAACAACGTGAACACTTAGATGGGATTGTGTCGAGCCGGCCCGAGATCCAGAAGGTCGTCGAGAAACTCGAAGAGATCGCCGAACAGGGTGACGAGATACCGACGGCCGACGAGATCGGTTCACAGGTCGAGCAGTTCCTCCGCGAAGCTTCCGACGATGGAGGCGACCCCTTCAGGTCCGAAGGACCTTAGGTCACTTCTATTCCGACCGGATCCGGGTCCAGGGTTGGTACGCTGGCGCCCATCCCAGGAGCAAGGTAATGGCTGCGTACGACCACAGCACGATCGAGAAGAAGTGGCAGGACCGGTGGGAGGCCGAGGGCCTCTACCGTTCGAGGGTGGACTGGGCGAGGCCCAAGCACTACGCCGTGACCATGCTTCCCTACCCATCCGGCGACCTGCACATCGGCCACTGGTATGCGATGACGCCCTCCGACGCCCGGGCGCGCATGATGCGGATGAAGGGATACAACGTGTTGTTCCCGATGGGGTTCGACGCGTTCGGCCTTCCGGCTGAGAACGCCGCCGTCCAGCGCAATGTGCACCCCGCCAAGTGGACCTACGAGAACATCCGGCGCATGAGAGCCCAGCTGCGCTCGATGGGCGCGATGTTTGACTGGGAGCGGGAAGCCGTGAGCTGCGAACCCTCCTACTACCGGTGGACCGAGTGGTTCTTCAAGGAGATGTTCGAACACGGCATCGCCTATCGCGGTGAAGCGATGGTGAACTGGTCGCCGACCCTCCAGACTGTTCTCGCCAACGAGCAGGTCATAGACGGGCGCGACGAACGCACCGGCCAGCCGGTCGTCCAGAAGCTGATGGAGCAATGGTTCTTCGCCATCACTAAATACGCGGACGAGTTGCTGTCGTTCGACGGAATCGACTGGCCGGATGCCATCAAAGCGATGCAGCGCAACTGGATAGGTCGGTCCGAGGGTGCAGAGGTGATCTTCCGCACTGAGGCAGGTGACGAAATCGTCGTTTTCACCACTCGACCCGACACGCTGTGGGGAGCAACCTTCATGGTCTTGGCACCCGAACACCCGCTGGTTGATTCGCTGGCGACGGCGGATCGACGTGAGCTAGTCGATGCCTACCGCGTGGCGTCTGCCGGCCGGTCCGAGTTGGAGCGGATGGAGGAAACCAAGGAGAAGACCGGTGTCTTCACGGGCGGATTCGCGATAAACCCCGTGAACGGCTAGCGCATCCCCGTGTGGATAGCCGACTATGTGCTGCTCTCCTACGGCACAGGCGCCATCATGGCCGTCCCGGCCCACGATCAGCGTGACTTCGAGTTCGCCCGCCAGTTCGAACTGCCGATCATCCCGGTCATTCATCCACACGGGCGAGAGCCATTGGTGGAGTCTGAGATGGAGGAATCCTTTGTAGGCCCCGGTGTGATGGTCAATAGCGGACCGATCAACGGCGTCGAGACGACGCTTGCCAAGGGCCGCGCCAACCCGTCGGTGGCCGCCGCCATCGACTGGCTCGAGGAGTCCGGCGCCGGGTCGGAGGCCGTCAACTACCGGTTGCGGGACTGGTTGATCTCGCGGCAGCGCTACTGGGGATCGCCCATTCCGATGTTGCACCGTGCAGATGGGCGGCTCGAACCGGTCGCCGACGCCGACCTACCGGTGGTCCTGCCGGAGGATGTGGCATTCGAGGGCCGCAGTCCACTGGTCACCAATGCCGAGTTCCTGAATGCGGTCGATTCGGAGGGTGTGCCTGCCCGACGAGAGACGGACACGATGGATACGTTCATGTGCTCGTCCTGGTACTGGTTCCGGTACCTCTCACCGTCGTTTGAGTCGGCCCCGTTCGATCCGGAAGAGGCGGCTTACTGGCTGCCGGTCGACGTCTATACCGGCGGGGCCGAGCACGCGGTCATGCATCTGCTGTATTCCCGTTTCTTCGTCAAAGCGATGCGTGACATGGGCGTGTTCGGTGATGCCGAGTTGGAGATGGGCGCCCATGGGCGGGATTCAGCCGGTCTGTTCGATGAGCCGTTCCTGGTGTTGCGTAACCAGGGCCAGATTCTCGGTGAGGAGCGATCGGGTGATCGCCTCGTGATCGAAGGCGTCCACGAGGCTGAACTGGTTGTCGCCTCTTCGGTCCGGGTGGATCCGGCCGCGACTCCGGACTCCGGTCTCGTCGTCGGAGAACTGATCCGGCGCACCGAGAACGCACTGCAGGTTCAGACCGAATCCGGCCTCGTGGCCGTCAAGGTTCCCGAGGGTGCAACAGTTGATATTCCTTCTATCCCGGGGACGAATGATGTGACCCAGTTGAAGCATCATCTCGACATCGAGCGTATGTCGAAATCCAAAGGAAACACGGTCAACCCGGATGAACTGGTTGCAGAGTACGGCGCAGACACCGTGCGGACTCACCTGATGTTCGCCTTCGAGTGGCAGAAGGGCGGGCCGTGGGACAGTCGGGGGATAGTGGGGTCGAGTCGCTTCATTGAGGATGTCTGGAAGATCGGTGTAGCCGAGTATCGCCCGGGCGAAGTATCGGCTGAGGCGTCAGCGTCTCTGAGGCGGCGGGTGCATCAGACGATCGCAAAGGTCGATGCGGACATGTTCGACTTCAAGTGGAACACAGCGGTGGCAGCGCTGATGACCCTGCGCAACGAAATGCAGGACGCATTGCGGGCGGGTCGGGTATCCGTTGGGGTCTGGACTGAGGCGACGGAAACCATGCTGAAGCTGCTCGCGCCGATTGCTCCGCACGTCACTGAGGAGTTGTGGCGCTTGCGGGGCAACGCGGACTCGGTTCATGTTCAACCGTGGCCGGAAGGCGACGCGGACGTCGCCCGTGAGGAAACCGTGACGATGGTGATCCAGGTCAACGGAAAAGTACGGGATCGAGCGGAGGTCGATGCGGACATTACGGCCGAAGAGGCCGAGGAGGTAGCGCTCGCCTCAGCGAAGATCGAGGAATGGATCGCCGGAAAGACGGTTCGCAAAGTGATTGCCCGGCCGCCGAAACTGATAAACATCGTCGCCGGCTGATCCGGCAGAGCTTTCTCGGCAATACTGTTGCGCGTGGAGGATGACAGTATTGCTGGGAAACGGGTCGTCTCTTTTTCGGCAATACTGTTGCGCGTGGAGGATGACAGTATTGCTGAGAAAACGGATCTAGGAGCTTGGTCGTGAAGCACGTCTATCAATCACCCGATCTCAAGTCGCGCGCTCTTTGGGCGGGCGGTTTTGTGGTCTTGGTGATTGTCGGGTTCTCCATATTCACCCCCACGCTCGGGCGGAGGGTGGGGCTCTGGGTAGTTGCGGTGGCGGTGATCGCCTATTTCCGGCTCATGGCGAGTTCACGTGTTGAGGTCGACGGATCCGATGTCACGGTTATCAACTATGCCCGGCGCCGTCGGGTCCGCCGCGAAGACATCATCGAATGCGGTATGGACACCCGCCCGCTGGTCGGACCGGTGGGTCGACTGCGGATGCGGGACGGATCGTCGATCTATCTGTACGGGCTGCAACCGCGACGCGAAGCAGGCGACGACACGTTGCGGAGTGATGAGTTGGCGGCGCTCGCACTGTCGATCGGTTCCGGCGGTCCCATGAGACCTTCCTAGGCCTGATGGTTCCGCGTAAAGGCCGGCTTGTGCCACCATTGCTCCTGTGATTCTCGCATCCATACCTTCGCCGCCGGTCAACGTTATCGAGGTGGGCCCGCTCGACATCCACTTCTACGGGATTCTGATCGGGATAGGCGTCGTCATCGCGATGATCATCACCGAACGTCGCTATCTGAGGTTCGGAGGGCACCCGAAGGACGTGGAGAAGGCTGCCTTCTGGGCTGTGGTCATAGGCTTTCTCGGTGCCCGACTGGCCTACGTGAGCACTCACCTCACCCGTTTCGAGGGCCGCTGGCTGCATATCTTTGCCATTTGGGAAGGCGGCCTTGCACTGTTCGGCGGCCTTACCGGTGGAGCCGTCGCCGCCATCTGGGTGATGCGACGCCGGAACGGCGATTTCCCAGCCTTTGCAGACGCCGTCGCCATCGGGCTACCGGCTGCTCAAGCGGTCGGGCGGTGGGGCAACTACTTCAACCAGGAGTTGTTCGGCATGCCCACCGACCTCCCCTGGGGGCTCGAGATCGCCCGTCGCTATCGTCCGGCCGAGTACATCGAGTTCGAAACATTCCACCCGACCTTCCTCTACGAATCTCTCTGGAATCTGGGAGTCATCGCTCTTCTGCTGACCGTCGAGCGCCGGTTCAAACTGAGGCGTGGCTCGATTCTGCTCGTCTACTTCATCATGTACGGTACGGGCCGTTTCCTACTGGAGTTGATTCGGACGGACACAACTTTCCGATTCCTCGGGTTGAGTCGCAACGGATGGGTCAGCCTCGCCGTGGTGATCGGCGGCGCCGTCGGCCTGTGGTTGCGCAATCGAACCGGAGAACAGGAACCCTCGACCGTCTGACCGGGCTGCCGCCGCTTGGATATCGCCGTGCCGTATTACTCGATCACGATCCCGGCGAGCTCTTCTTCCGGTTCCGGGTATCTCATACCCAGGCTCTTGAGGGTGTCCACGATGATGGTCGAGATCGCCAGGTTCCGGTACCACTTGCGATCGGCCGGGATCACGTACCAGGGCGCCCACTCGGTTGAGGTGCGAGTGATGGCCTCCTCATAGGCCGCGATGTAGGAATCCCACAGCTTTCGTTCGGCCAGGTCACCCTTTGCAAACTTCCAGGTCTTGGTTGGTTCATCGAGGCGGGCCTGGAGGCGCTGCTTCTGCTCTTCTTTGGATATATGGAGGAAGAACTTGAGGATTGTGGTTCCTTCGTCGGCCAGGAGTTCCTCAAACGCATTGATGTGGTCGTAGCGCCGTCGCCATCTGTGCTCCGGTACCAGATCATGGACACGCACCACGAGAACATCCTCGTAATGGGATCGATTGAATATCGTGATCTCGCCTGAAGCGGGAGTGTTGCCGTGTACTCGCCACAGGTAGTCGTGAGCCAGCTCCTTCTCCGTCGGTTTCTTGAAACCGGCCACCTTGACGCCTTGCGGGTTGGTGCCGTCGAACACGTGGCGAATCGTTCCATCCTTTCCGCCGGTGTCCATGGCCTGGAGAACGACGAGGACCTTGTGCTTGCCTTCCGCGTAGAGCAGCTCCTGCAACTGTTCGAGTTCCGAGTTCAGGATCTTCATGGCCGCCTTTCCGGCGGTCTTGTCTCCGGCGAAGCCCCGGAGATCCTTGGTGTTCCGCGCCATGATTTGCGCGTCGCTACCGGGTTCGACTCGATATCGGTGCATTTCAGATCTCCTCTTCGCGCGAGCTCTTGGAACCCTAGTGACCGGTCTCAGACCTCTTCCGCCGGATGGCGGATCGTGATAGACGTATGGATGGCGTGAGACGGGAGGGCGACGCGGAGGAGACGCGTGCAACCCCAGCATCTGGTCGCCGGTGGCGTAGCCCTGTTGATAGCCATCGCGTCGGGGGTGTGGTTCGGGGGGAGACCGGCGCAACCGGTACCCGTAGTAGTCGACCGCACGTCCGATTCCGGCACGACGCCGACTGTTGATCGACTGACCGTGCACGTTTCGGGGGCCGTCGTATCCCCGGGGCTCGTCGAGTTGAGCGAAGGTGCGCGCGGTGCAGACGCTCTGGCGGCGGCCGGCGGGGCGTTGCCCTCGGCGGACCTCAGCGCCATGAATCTGGCTGCTCCCGTCGTCGACGGCACACTGATGATCGTGCCGCGTCGCAACGATGATGCGCCGCCGGCCGCGCAGAGTGGAGACGGTCGGATCAGAGTCAACTACGCGTCGGCCGATGAGATCGCTTCCCTGCCCGGCATCGGCCCCGTGCTGGCCCGGCGCATAGCGGATTACCGGGATGACAACGGACCGTTCGTCGTCGTCGAGGATCTCCTCGACGTGCCCGGGATCGGCGAGGGCAAGCTGGCCGCCATACGGGACTCGGTGTCCATTCCGTGAACCTGCCGGATGAAGTGGGCAAGTGGACCCTCGGTGCGGCGGCGGCCGTCTGGTTGGGTGCCTGGTCGGGACGTTCCGCCGGAGTCACGGCAATGGTGCTCTGGCTGGCGGCAAACTTCGTATTGCTGGCCTGGGGAAGGCACCGGATGGTTCTGCTCGCTGCCTTCGTGTTGGCGGGTTCGCTGTCCGGTTTGCTGTCTTCGCAACGAGATCAGGCGATTGTCGAGAGTCTGGTGATCGATGGATACGTCGAGGTACACGGAACCGCGGTTGACGACCCGCGCCCGGGACGGACTGGTTTCTGGTTTCTCATCGAGCCCGGCCATCTGGAGACCCGCCACCGGGAATACCGATGGACCGGGCCGCGCTTGCTGGTCGGTTCAGAAGAGCCGCTCAGCATCATGGCCGGAGATCTGGTGTCGGTGACCGGCCGACTCTCGTCGGGGTCCGGCACGGCCAGAGGCGATGTGTTCGCGGGGCGAATCGACGCCCGCCGGGTCGAACGGATCTCGGAAGCGACCGGGTTCTTTCGCGCGGCGAACCTGATCAGATCGAGAGTTCAGGAGCAGCTGGCCGGCAACGCGGACCGGCCTGCTGCCGCGCTGGTTTCCGGGTTCCTGATAGGCGACATACGGGAGCTGCCCCGACCAGACGGCGAGGCTCTCCGCCGGGCCGGGCTTTCCCACTACGTGGCAGTTTCGGGGAGCAACGTCGCCCTGTTTCTCGCCCTCTGGTGGGTGGTCGTCGGGCCCCTCGGATTCGGGCCGCGTCGACGGGCGTTCCTCGGGCTGATCGGCCTGGTCCTGTTCGTGATGGTGACGAGGTGGGAACCGTCGGTATTGCGGGCGGCGGCAATGGCCGGCCTCGTCCTGGTGATTCGAGCCTTCGGATTGTCGATCGGGCCGTGGGCGGCTCTGGGCGGCGGAGTTGGCGGCCTGCTGCTGGTGTCGGGAGAACTCGTGTCGGACGTCGGGTTCCAGTTGTCGGTTGCCGCCACTGCCGGTGTCATTGCCGGCACTGGTTTTCGACCCTTGCGTCGTTTTCCAATAGTGGGGGCGACGCTGGCCGCCACAGTTTCCGCTCAGCTGGCGGTGGCTCCGCTGCTGCTGATCCACTTCGGAACCCTGCCGCTGCTGTCGCCTATCACGAACTTGCTTGCCGGGCCGCTGGTAGTCGCGGCGACGAGCCTGGGCGGCATTGGGGTGCTCATGGGCCTACCGGTCCTCCTCGACTCTGCGACCGCCATAGCTGGGATCGTGCTCGACATCGCCCGGTCTGCCGCGCCCTGGCCGCAGATCGGCTGGTTCGGCTACTCGGGCGTCATGCTGGCGGCCGTGCTGGCCAAGGTGTCGGGTTTGCGCCGGATCATGAGCCTGGCCGCCGCGGCCTGGGCGTTCATCACCATCGGCCTCGCTCCCGTCCCGGTCACGCTCCCGGCCGTCGTGTTCCTCGACGTCGGTCAGGGCGATTCGTCGCTGTTCCTGGGTGACCGTGGAGCCGTGGTGCTCGTTGACGGAGGACCCGATCCGGGGATTCTGATCGAGCGCCTTCGCCACTATGGGGTCGATCACATCGACCTCCTGATTGCTTCGCATCAACATCATGATCATGTCGCCGGATTGATCGGCGCACTGGAATCGTTTCCGGTAGGCCTCGTCTGGCACTCCGGCCAATCGAGTCCGGAGTCCGAAATGCAGGCCTTGCTCGACCTGGCCGCCCGGATCGGAGTCCCGGCCGAGGTAGTCCGCCCGGGATGGACGGCAACAATCGGTCGGTTTCATCTCGAAGTGCTGGGTCCCAAACGCCGATACGCTTCCCCCAACGATCAATCGGTCGTGCTCCTGGTCGAGGCGGGTGGGCGATCGATCCTCATGCCGGGAGATGTCGAGATATTCGCACAGAGGGATCTGGGCCCGATCTCGGCAGATCTGCTCAAGGTTCCGCATCAGGGGGCCGCCACCAGCGATCCCGGGTGGCTCCGGTCGACCGGGGCGGACCTGGCAATCATCCCGGTCGGGCCCAACGATTACGGCCATCCGTCGGCGGAGGTTGTCCGGCTACTCGAGGAGATGGGCGCCGATGTGCGCCGGACGGATCATGAAGGAGATATCGTCGTCTCAGTCGGCGAATGATCCGGCGGTCTCTGGGAACTCGTTCAGCGCGATCGTGCGAAACCGGGCCGTCACCCGATCCACTCCCGTCGGGTCGTCGGGAAACGAGACGACCATCGTCGAGATTGCGGCCGGGTCCAAGCCCATTCCGTGTTCGGCCGCAAGGGCGACGACCTGCTCGCTCAGCTTGCCTGCGAAGATGCGGGCCCCCTGCGCGGAAGTCTCCGGTAGGACGAACGCCAGCACCTCTTTGTCCCCGTCGCTCGCATGGGCGGCGTGGTCGACGGCTCTGACGCTGCGCTGCACGCGGTCGCCGAGGTCGGTCAGGTAGTTGCGTTTGGTACGTCGATTCAAAGAGACGGGAGAGGGGAGATCGGCGGTGACGAGCGAGAAGACTTTCTCATATCGATTGGCTCGGGACTTCTCCAGTTCGACCTTCTCGACCAGGCTGCGGGAGTTGAACAGCCCGGTCGCGTCATCGACCTGGTCGTAGAGGTCGAGTTTCGTGATCGAGTCGCGCAGTTGCTCCGTCGCCCACCCGCCGATCATGCCGAACGCCATGTACCCGGCACCTCGGGCGAGGATCAGGCCGAGGAGTTCGCTCCAGCCGACCAGGTCGATGGCGGGGGAGCGGATCCAGATGTAGGCCGCAGTCGCGGCAGCCCCGAGCGCCGCTCCGCCGCGAACTCCCCAAAACAGGAACCCGACGAATACCGGTAGGAAGAACATCGTTGCAGACACTTCGGCCGGATCAACCCGGCGGACGTACATGATCAAGGCCACGACGGCCAATGCGACCAGGCCGACGAGCAGTACGAGAGCGCGAGCCTGGGGGTAACTGACGGATCGGGTTTGGTTGGGGGAGGCGTCGGCCATGGACGCATGCTAAACGCTCGTAGGGGAGGCATTCGGCGATCTTTGACTTTGAGGTCTCCGGCGGGAACACTGGTGGAATGCCGTCCATCCTCAAGTCGCGTGTGGCGCTGGCCACGCTCATCGGCGTGTTCCTCATTCCGATCATGACTTCGTCGTTGCGCGGGCTGACTCACGTTCTCACCTGCGAGGGTCAGGTGGAAACCCCTTTCTCGGTCGTGATCGAGAGTGGATTCGACCCGATGGTGCTGAGCGCGCAACAACTCGTTGCGGGAGAAGACGACTCCATCTGCGGCGGCATCAGCGTCGACTTCCGGGCGCGGGCCGCCGAAGGAAACCGGATTGCCCTGACGCTGGCCGTCGTCAACGAAACAGCCGACCCCTGGCGCGGAACGATCGATCTCGAACTCGGTCGGGTGAGGGTTCCGATCTCCATTGGCCGGGTGGCGGCAGGTACCGAAGAGACCGAGACGGTCGTCTTGAATCTCGATGAGGGGGAGAGTGAGATCGCCGGGTCCTTGCTCGTAGGGCCTTGACGGGGTCTCCCGCATCCACGCTTCGGGTCGGGACGCGCATCCTCGACTTCTCCGGCGGGCGAGTCCATCTCATGGGTGTCTTGAATCTGTCGCCGGAGTCGAAGAACACACAAACGGTCGCCGGGAATGCCGGCGAGGCGATGCGGATTGCGGAGAATCACCGGCGGCACGGCGCCACCATCATCGATGTGGGCGCGCAATCCTCCCACTTCGATAACGTGGAACTGAGTCCGGAGGAGGAACTCGAGCGGCTCGCCGAGACGGTCCGGCGCCTCGTCGACGAAGGATTCATCGTATCCGTCGACACGTGGAAGCCGGCAGTCGCGGCGGGGGTCATCGAACTCGGCGCGACGATCGTGAATGACACAGGCGGCTTGCAGAACCCTGCGATGGTCGATGCCGTGGCGCGAAGCGAAGTGGCGGCGGTGGTCATGTTCATAGAGGGGGACACGCCGCTCTCGGTGGAGGAGATAGATCTCGGGGGGTCCATCGTGGCCGGGGTTGCAGATCGACTCGGTGCCAGATTGCGCCATCTGGCCGCAACCGGCATCACCGATGTAATCGTCGATCCCGGCATCGGGATCTCTTATCGCGGAGATCGGGCCCGATACACCGAGCACCAGATAGATGTCATCAGACGGTTGGGGGACTTGCGAGCGCTCGGGCAACCGGTGCTGGTTCCCGTGCCGCGCAAGGCCGAGCTTGCGCCTACTCTTGCCCTGGCCACTCTTGCTCTCGAGTACGGCGCGGACATCCTGCGGGTGCACGATGTCTCTGCGGTGGCGGAAGTCGCTCGAATGATGGGAAGATTGTGATGAGTCGTCGTGTATTGGTGACGGGATCAGCCCGGGGACTCGGCCGGCACCTGGCGGTCGCCCTGGGATCCGATGGGTTCGAGGTCGTCGTTCACTACCGGGCGAGCCGGGATGGCGCGGAGGAGACGGCACGCCTCGTCACCAAGGCCGGGGGAGCCGCCGAACTCGTCTCCGCCGATCTCACGGATGCCGGTTCGGTCGACGAGATGGCAGCCGCGCTGAAACGGTCTGGCGGCCTCGACGTTCTCATCAACAACGTCGGTGGATTCATCATCCGCCACACGGACGATCTCACGCCCGAAGATTGGGACAGAGTCCTGGCCGCCACCGCCAGTGCCACCTTCTACACGACCAGGGCGCTGTTGCCGCTCCTCCGAGATGGGCAGCATGCCCGGATCGTCAACATCGCCGACTCGGGAGCCGACAATCTGCGTGCCTCTCCCAAGTCACTTCCGTACTACGTCGGCAAGACCGGAGTTCTGATCATGACGAAGACTTTTGCGGTCACCGAGGCATCGCGCGGGGTAACGGTGAACGCCGTCATGCCGGGTGTGCTCGAGAACAGCATCACGTTTCCGGCATTGGACAAGATACCGGCCGGCCGGTTGGGAACCCTCGACGACATCGCCGGAGCGGTCCGCTATCTGGTATCTCCGGCGGCCGATTACGTGACCGGTTCCTATCTGCAGGTCGGCGGTGGGTGGAATCTCTGACATGAACATGATCTGGCACGTCTACGGTCCACGCGATGCAGGGCCCGGAGAGCGGCAGCAGATGCTGAGCCGGGCGCAGGCGATCTTCGATCAGCTGGGGGTCCAGGCTGCCGACGTCGTTCGTGTCGACGTTCCCGGGCGCGGGGCTTCTGCCGAGAATGCCGATCGCGAAGGAATCGTGAGAGCTGAAGTCGACCCGGCGCTACCCGCGCTTCAATCCGGTTCGCTCTTTGGAGGCCGTCAGGGTCTCATGGTCGTGGACGGCCACCAGTTGCTCAAGGGAGAGGCAGACATCATCGCCGAGTTGCTGGCTGCTGCCGACCGTGAAACGGTGGTGGTCGTCGTTTCCTCCGGAGCACTTCCCTCCACGTTGGCAAAGGCTCTGAAGGCCGGCGAGACGATCAAGATCGAGAAGCTGAGGGAGAAGGACGCCGCCGCCTGGCTTGCCAACGAGATTCGCGATCGGAAGATGAAGATGCCGACGGAAGCCCGCGAGGCGTTGCTCCAACGGTTTGGCAGCAACGTTGCCGCGATGGGCCAGGCTCTCGACCAGCTGGCCGGTGGGGCGGCGATCAGCCGCGAAACGATTCTCGTGCGCTTTCAAAATCGTCCCGACGAACCGATGTGGCACCTCGCCGACGCGATCAGCGCCGGGAAGGTCGGCGAAGCACTTCGCCGCCTTGCCGACTTCCTCACTCACGGACATCCGCTCCAGTTGCTCGGTTATCTCGAAGACGATCTCAAGAGGCGATCGCTGGCCTCGGCCGCCGCGACCATCGACGAGTACGCCGAGCAGGTCGGCGGCAGGCCCGGAGACTGGCGGGTGAAGCGCGATTGGACGAGAAGATCGCGAGTGTCGGATTCCGAGCTGCGGGCGGCCCTGTCCGCTCTGCTGAAGGCTGACGGTCTGCTCAAGTCGGCGCCGGAGGAAACTCATCGCTTGACGATGGAACGTTTGACGGTGGCCATGTGCCGGCTATACGGTGGCCGACCGGTTCAGGTCGGCTGAATCTCTGCGGTTGTGGCGGGGGTGTGGCCGTCGATCTTGCCCCGCCACCTCGTGCACTGCTACGATTCGCTACCCGCGCGGCTTCCGGCGCGCCCTGTTTCCATCAGAGGTTTCGATTTCGTATGGCCAATATCAAGTCACAGATAAAGCGCAATCGTCAGAACGAGACGCGCCACTTCCGCAACAAGGGTTTTCGCTCCGAGTTGAAGACCCGTGTCAAGAACGCTCTGGCTGCTGCCGAAGCCGGTGACGGCGACCGCGCACAGGAACTCTCCCGCCAAGCTCAGAAGCGGATAGACATGGCTGTGACCAAGGGTGTGCTCCACCGCAACACGGCCGCCAGGCGCAAGGCCAAGCTCGTTCGGGACGTCAACCAATTGCTTGGTTCGTAGTCAGCATCAGTGCGTTTCGACCGTTCGGTCACCAGCTCTAGGTTCAAGGTAATAGGTTCACCTGTGACGTACCCGACTTCCGCGAACCCAGAACTCGGAACTCAAAACCCAAGACCGTCTCTGAGTGCAGTGACGTCCGGCCTTCGACCGCCGTCATGACCTCTCCCGCCATTCGCAATTTCAGCATCATCGCCCACATCGACCACGGGAAGTCGACTCTGGCGGATCGCATGTTGGAGCGCGCCGGCGCGGTCTCTGCACGTGAAATGCGGGCCCAGGTGCTCGACACAATGGATCTCGAACGCGAACGCGGCATCACCATCAAGGCGCAGGCAGTTCGCCTCGAGCACAAGGCGCCCGGCGGGGAGCGATTCGTACTCAACCTGATCGACACGCCGGGTCATGTCGACTTCAGCTATGAGGTGTCGCGGTCGCTCGCTGCCTGCGAGGGAGCAGTACTGCTGGTCGATGCCGCTCAGGGAGTGGAAGCACAGACGCTCGCCAACGCCTACCTGGCGATCGAAGCCGGCCTGGAGGTCATTCCGGTCATCAACAAGATCGACCTGCCTGCTGCCGATCCCGAGAGAGTCTCCGAAGAAATCGCCTCGATCCTCGGCGTCGACCCGGACGAGGTGATTCGTGTCTCCGCCAAGACCGGCCAGGGTATCGATGATCTGCTCAACCGGATCGTACGGGACGTACCTCCCCCTACCACCGACGGGGGAGACCTGCGCGCCCTCGTGTTCGACTCGTATTACGACTCCTATCGAGGCGTCGTGTGCTACGTCCGCGTGGTGGACGGAACCATGGCCCCCGGCGACTCGCTGCTCTTCTCGGCGACCGCAGAACGCCACACTGCGTCGGAGGTCGGAGTTCTGACGCCGGTGGCGGTGCCGGTCGCCAGGCTCGGACCCGGTGAGGTCGGGTATCTCATCACCGGCGTGAAGGAAATCGATCGAATCCGAGTCGGGGACACGATCAGCCATCCCGGTTCGGCCCGGGTCCAGCCGCTTCCGGGCTATGCAGAGCCCCGACCGATGGTCTACTCGGGCTTGTTTCCTTCGGACGGCGAGGATTTCGAGAGACTGCGCGAAGCCCTCGAGAAACTGCGCCTCAACGATGCCTCACTCGTGTTCGAGCCGGAGACCTCCCGTGCCCTGGGCTTTGGTTTCCGGTGCGGTTTTCTGGGACTGCTTCACATGGAGATCGTCCGGGAGCGTCTCGAGCGTGAATACAACCTCGATCTCGTTGCCACTGCCCCGTCGGTCGCCTACCACGTAACCACCACCGACGGTGCCAGCTTCGAGATCCGATCGCCCCAAGACCTGCCCGATCGGGGGCGAATCCAGTTTCTCGAAGAGCCCTACGTGCGTGCGATGATCATTGCGCCGTCCGAGTACACCGGAACGATCATGGAGCTCGTTCAGGCGCGGCGCGGCACCATGGACCACATGCAGTATCTGTCGCCGGAACGGGTTGAGCTGATCTACAACCTTCCTCTTGCCGAGGTCGTATTCGACTTCTTCGACCAACTGAAGTCCCGGACGCGCGGATACGCTTCGCTCGACTACGAACCGGGCGCATACAAGGCATCAGACCTGGTGAAGGTCGACGTCTTGCTCAACGGACAATCGGTGGACGCCTTCTCCGCGATAACTCACCAGGACAAGGCCTATCAATATGGAAAGCAGATGGTCGAACGTTTGCGCCGCCTCATTCCACGTCAGCTCTTCGACGTCCCGATCCAGGCTGCGATCGGAAGCCGGGTCATTGCCCGTGAGACGGTCAAGGCCCGGAGAAAGGACGTCATCGCCAAGTGCTACGGCGGTGACGTGAGCCGCAAGAGGAAACTTCTGGAGCGTCAGAAGGAGGGCAAGCGGCGCATGAAGATGGTCGGCTCGGTCGAGGTGCCGCAGGAAGCCTTCATATCGGCGCTGCGGATCGACTCCGACACGTGATGCAGCCCGACGGCGTCGAGCTCGCCGACTCGGCAGCTGCCTGGTCGGGTGCCTACGTTCATGTTCCTTTCTGTGCGCGGGTCTGCCCCTATTGCGACTTCAACGTCGTTGCCGGCCGCGACGACCTCCAGCACCGATACGAATCGGCTGTCCTGGCGGAGATAGAAGGCGAACCTGCCTGGCGGCCTCTCGACTCCGTGGCTTTCGGAGGCGGCACCCCGAGCCGGCTTCCTGGTCGATCGCTTTCTGCCATCGTTCTCGCGATGCGGCAGCGGTTCGGCCTCGTCGAAGGTGCAGAAGTGAGCCTCGAAGCGAATCCTGAGGACTGGTCGGAGCCCCTGGCGGAGTCGTTGATTGCCGGCGGATTCAATCGGGTGTCGTTCGGAGCTCAGTCGTTCGACCCCGGCGTTCTGGCGGACCTCGGCCGGCTTCACGATCCGGCCGACATCGAGAACGGTGTGAACGGTGCGAGACGGGCCGGATTCAGATCGATCAGTCTCGACCTCATGTTCGGCACTCCGGGAGAGTCGATGGAGTCTTGGCTGGGATCGGTGGAACGAGCCCTCGCGCTCGAGCCGGATCATCTCTCGCTGTACGCCCTGACGGTGGAGCGGGGTACGGCTCTGAGCAGGGCCATCAGGGACGGCGCTCCTGCTCCGGACGAGGACGATCAAGCCGACAAGTACGAAACCGCGCAGGAGTTGCTGGCGGCCGCCGGGTTCATTCGGTACGAGGTGAGCAACTTCGCTCGTCCCGGTCATGCCTGCCTGTACAACCTGCTCACTTGGGCACAAGGCGAATACCTGGCATTCGGTCCGGGTGCCCACGGACATCGCGCAGCGTCCCGATACAGGAACATTCACAGGCTGGATGCCTATCTGGACGCGGTCGAAGCCGGGATTCGTCCGGAGCAGGGGAGAGATCACCCCGGCTCCTGGGAGAGGGAACAGGAACGGTTGATGCTCGGTCTCCGCCGGACCGCCGGCGCCGTGGCCGGGTGTGCCGGCGAAGCTCTTCTGGAGAGTGAGTGGGGTCGCCGCCTTGTCGGCGCCGGAGTTCTGGGTTCGTTCGGCGGCCGGATCGTCGTTGAGAAACCGTTGCTCGGCAACGACGTCGCAAGAGCGGTCTTAGCACTCGCACCCATCGACTGCTAACGTGATCTCGTGTTGGACGAGCGAAGATCTGAAGTTCTCAGGGTCCTTGTCGAGGAATACATTTCGTCAGGTGAGCCCGTCAGTTCCCGCGCCATTCTCGAGTGCTCGAAGCTCGATGTCTCGCCTGCGACGATCCGAAACGACCTGGCCGCGCTGGACCGCGACGGTATGGCAATCCAACCTCATACCAGTGCCGGGCGGGTTCCGACCGGTCGCGCCTACCGCTATTACGTCGATCATCTGACCCCCCGACGGCTGCGCGCTCCCACCCGCGAGCGGATCAGGGAGTTCTTCTCGTCTGTTCACCAGGAGTTGGGCCGGCTGCTCAAGTCGACCAGCGAGCTGGTGGCCGATCTCAGCAAGTATCCGGCAATCGTCACCGGTCCCGGCATGGCCGGTGAACACGTGCACAGCGTCAGCCTCGTACCCCTCGGCGGTCACGCCATTCTCATGGTGCTCGTGAGCGATGCCGGCCGGGTGGGCAAGGAGGTGCTGACCCTGGATGGCCTGGTTGAGCCGTCGGTTGTCGACGAATCCGAACGCGTACTGGCCGCAATGCTTCACGGCCGCCTTCTGGCCGGGGTTTCGAGCCTGCGTGATGAAATGCCGGGTGGTCTGGCAGCCGGCATTAGGGAAGTGGTCGAAGCGGGATTGGAGGCGGTTGGCCTATCCGAGAACTCGACTCGCGACGTCTATGTCGGCGGAACCAGCCAGATGGCCGAACTCTGGGGGGACCTGTCCACGGTTCACCGGGTCCTCGGGATGCTCGAACGGGATGCGCTCGTGATGAGCATCATGGCGTCTGCTCCTCCCGGAACCGTGATCCAGATCGGCGAGGAGCTTCCGATGAATGAAAAGGTCGACCTTGCGATGGTCTCGACCCCTTACCGGGTTGGGGGAGTTGCGGCGGGACGAATCGGTGTACTGGGGCCGATGCGAATGGACTACAGCAGGACCATCTCGATTGTTGAAGAGGTGAGCGACAATCTGGCCGACAGCCTCGGTTCCTGATCATGAAAGCCGATTATTACGAGATCCTGGGCGTAGCCCGAGACGCCGGCGCGGATGAGATCAAGAGGGCTTTTCGGAAGCTGGCCCGGGATACGCACCCGGATGCGAATCCCGATGACCCATCCGCCGAGGCCCGGTTCCGCGAGGTCGCAGAAGCATATGAGGTGTTGTCGGATCCCGAACGACGGCAGCGCTACGATCGCGGCGACCGGGTCGACATCGGCGACCTCTTCTCGAACCTGGGTGCGTTCGACGATCTGCTCCGCTCGGTATTCGGCGACAGCGGCCTGTTCGGCGGTGTGAGACGTCAGGATCGTCAGAGGGGCCGCGACGTCCTGGTCCCGGTTGAAGTCGATCTAGCCGAAGCGGCCTTCGGAACCGACTCATCGGTGGCGTTTCACGCCGCGGTGACCTGCCAGAACTGTTCGGGAAAGGGTGCAGCTCCCGGTACCACCGCCGACACATGCTCTCAGTGCGGTGGAGCCGGATCAGTCCGCGTTGCCAGGCGAACCATGTTCGGGTCCATGATGTCGATCGCGCCGTGCGCCCAATGCGGGGGTACAGGTGAGATCATCGTGACCCCGTGCCTCGAGTGCCGCGGGCGAGGCACGGTGGAGAGCGAACGAACCGCCAACGTTGAGATTCCGCCCGGTGTGTCGGATGGGACGCGTCTTCGAATCTCCGGCCAGGGTGAGGCAGGTGCGCGCGGCGCGGCCGCTGGTGATCTCTATGTTGAGGTCCGGGTGCGTCCGGACGAACGGTTCCAGCGGGAGGGCATCGATCTTCACCACCCGCTCAAGGTCGGCCTGGCGCAGGCGGCGCTCGGTTTTGAAGCCGTGGTGCCGTTGCTCGAAGAGGGTGAGACAGATCTGGAGATCCCGCCCGGCACCCAACCGGGCACCGTCTTCCGGCTGGCAGGCAAGGGCGTACCGCGCCTGGGGCGGCGCGGGCGCGGGGATCTCCTGGTTCACGTCGATGTCGTCGTGCCCACCGAACTCGACGCCGACCAGGAGTCGTCGTTGAGAGCATATGCGGCGGTCGCCGGCGAAGAGGTGTCCAGGGCGAAGCGCAGGCGCAAGGCGCGCTGAATGGCTCACGTACCTCATCTGCTCCTGCCGGATCCGTGGGGCGAGGATGGGATCGAGCTGAATGCGGCGCAGCGTGACCATCTGGCCAAAGTCTTGCGCCGTTCCCCGGGTGCAACCGTCTCCTATACAGACGGCGCCGGTCGTCGAGGAGAAGGCACCTGGGAGGGAGATGTTGTTGCGCGGGGCATCGAGGAGATCGCGGCGCGTCCCTCTCCCGTGCTCTGTCTGGCCGTTGCGCCGCCGCGTTCTCGGGATCGTGCGCGGTTCATCGTCGAGAAACTCGCCGAACTGGGAGTCGATGAGTTGTGCTGGCTGAAGGCGCGGTTCGGGCAGGACGACCCACCAAGTGCCGAGAAGGCCAGAGCCTGGTCCATCGCCGCCCTCGAGCAGTCGCGCGGGTCGTGGTTGATGGACGTGTCGGGACCCGTTTCGCTCGATCAATTGACCGGGGTGCTGGTAGTGACCGATCTCACTGGAAGTGACGCCGTGCCACTTGGAGCATCCCGCTACACGGTACTGGTTGGACCCGAGGGTGGTTTCCACGAAAGTGAGATTCCCGAGCATGCGGCCAGGCTCCAGCTATCTGATCGGGTGCTGCGAACCGAGACTGCTGCCATCGTGAGTGCAGCACTGATCCTAAAGGGACTAGACCGTTGAGGACGGCGATTCTCACCCTTAGTGACCCTTTCCGCGCAGTGCCTTGTCTGGTAGAGTTCCTTGTGGGAGGAGGGTCCGTTAATGAGCGAAACGCCGTACAACGAAGCTGTCGGTCGGCGCTTGCGGTCGATCCGCAAGCAAAAGGGACTGTCTCTGCAAGACGTGGAGGCCAACTCGGAGCTTGAGTTCAAGGCGTCCGTACTCGGAGCGTACGAACGTGGCGAGCGGAGTCTGTCGCTGCCCAGGATGCAACGCCTGGCATCGTTCTACGGGGTACCGGTGGATCAGTTGCTGCCTCGTGATGATCTCTCGGCGCAAGCATCCAATCACGGTATCCCGACCGGCGGGGTGAGTATCGACCTGAACCGGCTCGAGCGCGACGAAACCACCGATGTGGTGGAACGGTTCATGCGGGCCATTCAAATCATGCGACAAGACTTCAACGGTCGCGTGCTGACGATTCGGTCGAGCGACCTGCGGCTCCTGGCCGGTCTACTCCATCAATCGGAAGAGTCTGTTGTGGACGTCCTGACGACGCTTGGGGTCGAAGGGACCGCCTAACTTGCGGCGCAGTGGCCGTCACTTCTGCGCTTCTCTCTCTCCGCTTCGTATGGAGCGATGATGCGCGATTGTGTCTTCTGCAAGATCGTCGCCGGCGAGATCCCCTCGTCAAAGGTTGCCGAGACAGATCGGATCTATGCGTTTCGCGACATCGAACCTCACGCTCCGACGCACGTCCTGCTGGTTCCCAAGGAACACGTCCTCGACTCGGTAGCGGACCTGGGCGCAGACGACGCGGACTGGCTGGCTGAACTCATGGTCCTGGCTGCAGAGGTCGCCCGGGAAGAGGGTCTCGAGGATGGATGGCGAATAGTCACCAACGTCGGGCCGGCTGCCGGACAGACTGTGTTTCACGTCCACTTCCATCTCATGGGTGGTTGGTCCGACCGATAACCGCCGTCGACCGTCCGACGCTGCACTCGAACCTTTCCTCCGCTTCAGACGACGCGGTAGCACCCCTGTTGATAGGGTTCCTCTAGAGCTCGGAGATCAACCATGTCGCGGGCATATAGATTCAACCTGAACGGCAGCAAGCTCGAACCGGGCTCATTGCAGCTCGAAGCACAGGGCGTCTCTCTCTCGTTCGGCGGTGTCCAGGCGCTGCGCGACGTGGATCTGAATGTGCGGCAGGGGTCCATACACGCGGTCATCGGGCCCAACGGTGCCGGCAAGACGAGCCTTCTCAATTGCATCAGTGGCTTGTACAGGCCGCAAGAGGGTGAGATCCGGTTGCACGACGGTGTCGAGCTTCGGAACCTGATCTCCGTCCGACCGAGCACCATCGCCGGATGGGGGGTAGCCAGGACCTTCCAGAACATCGAGTTGTTCCGGCATATGACCGTCCTTGAGAATCTAATGCTGGGTCGGCATGTTCACATGAAGAACCGCCTGCTGCCCGCGCTCTGGTACTACGGGTCGGCCCGCCGCCAGGAGATTGCCCATCGTGAGGTCGTCGAAGAGGTGATTGACCTCATGGAGATTCAGGCTTTCCGTAAACAGCCGGTCGGCGCGCTTGCCTACGGGATCCAGAAACGAGTCGAGATGGGCCGTGCGCTTTGCATGCAACCCTCGCTGCTTCTGCTCGATGAGCCCATGGCGGGAATGAATGCTGAGGAGAAAGAGGATATGGCCCGGTTCGTCCTCGACGTGAACCAATTGGCCGGAGTGACGGTGGTGCTGATCGAGCATGACATGGGAGTGGTGATGGACGTGTCGGACATGGTCAGTGTTCTCGACTTCGGGGAGCTGGTCACTTCGGGCAGCCCGGAGGTTGTGTCGGCGGACCGGCGCGTGATCGAAGCGTACTTGGGCGAGGAGCACACGGTTTGACGACTGCCGCGACCGTGCCGCTGCCGGCAGAGGCCGGCACCACCACCACATTTCCGAAGCTGCTACGTGAGCTGGCCGTCGGGGAGACCCGAGATGAGATTGCGCTCCAGGAGAAGCGCTACGGGATCTGGCAGTCGATCGCCTGGTCCGAGTACTACGAGCGGGTTTGCGCGTTTGCCCACGGCCTTGCATCCCTCGGTGCCGGTGAGCGAGAGATCATCGGTGTGCTTGGAGACAACCGACCCGAGTGGCTGATCTCGGAGCTTGCCGCCCAGGCGCTCGGTGGCGCCACGGTGGGGATCTACCCGACCTCGATCGGCGAGGAGGTGGTGCACATCCTCAACCACGCCCGTGTGCGCTTTGTCGTTGCCGAGGACCAGGAACAGGTGGACAAGCTCATTGAACTGGAAGACGAACTAGAGACTCTGGAGAGGGTCATCTTCTACGATCCACGCGGCCTCGAACTCTACGAGCACGAGAAACTCATGGAGTTCACCGACGTTGAGGAAGCCGGCAGGGAGTTCGCCGGAAGTCGGCCCGGCTGGCTCGATCGGAGGATCGATGAAGGTCGCAGCGGCGACGTGGCGATTCTCTCGACGACTTCGGGGACCACCGGCCAACCGAAGCTGTCGATGCTCACGCATCACAATCTCCTTTCGATGGGCCGGAGTCTCATGGAGGTGGACCCGATTCAACGCACGGATCGGTTTGTCAGCTTCCTGCCTCTCGCCTGGATCGGCGAGCAGATGATGGCGATTGCCTGCGGTCTCCAAGCCGGCTTCCCGATCAGCTTTCCCGAGGAGGCGGCGACGGTTCAGGCCGACATGCGCGAGATAGGACCCGACGTCATGTTCAGTCCGCCGCGCATCTGGGAGAGCATGCTCTCTTCCGTGCAGGTGCGGATTTCGGAAGCCGGCTGGCTGAAGCGCCGGGCATTCGCATGGGGCTTCGAGGTCGGTGAGAAGGCGTCGGAGATGATCGTTCAGGGGCGGCCACTCCCGCCGCAGTTGCGTTTGCGGCTGCGGTTCGCCGAGTGGGTCGCCCTGCGACCTGTGCGCGATCAACTCGGTCTCACGCGGATTCAGCGGGCGTATACCGGTGGTGCCCCGCTCGGCCCCGATGTGTTTCGATTCTTCCATTCGATCGGCGTCAACCTGAAACAGATCTACGGCCAGACCGAAATATGCGGAATAGCGGTTGTGCATCGAGACAGCGACATCGCCTTCCACACCGTTGGGACACCGATCCCGGGCACCGAAATGAAACTCGGCGACGACGGAGAGATACTGCTGAGATCACCTGCGGTCTTCACCGGTTATTACCGAAATCAGACGGCGACCGCGGAAGCTCTGGACGGCGACGGCTGGCTGCACACCGGAGATGCAGGCTTGATCGAGAACAGCGGTCATCTGGTCGTGATCGACCGTGCGAAGGATGTGATGCATCTCCCGGACGGCACCGCTTTCTCGCCGGCATTCATAGAGAACAAACTCAAGTTCAGTCAGTTTGTCGAAGAAGCCGTCACATTCGGTGGCGAGGAGCCGTACGTGGCCGCAATCCTGACGATCGACGGCCAGACCGTCGGCTCCTGGGCCGAACAGGAACACCTCGGCTATACGACCTATACGGATCTGGCGCAGATGGACGAGGTCTATGCGCTGGTCGCCGAAGACGTCCATCAGGCGAATCTGGATCTGCCCGAGTCGGCGCGGATACGCAGATTCCTGTTGCTCCACAAACAGTTCGACCCGGATGACGAGGAGATCACCCGGACTCGAAAGGTGAGAAGGCGGACCATTCGCGAGCGATACGGACGGTTGATCGAAGCGCTCTACACGGACGGTCAGGATGAGGTGACGATCACATCGACGATCACCTACCAGGACGGTTCAACCGTCGACCGGGAGGTGCGCTTGAAGATCCTCTCCATGGATGAGTTCGTTCCAAGCGGAAAACGGCGCCGATATGCGTGGAGCCGCCGATGAGTAACTTCATCCAGCTGACTCTGACCGGTCTTGCCAACGGAGCAATCCTGGCGGTGGCTGCGCTCGGGTTCGTTCTGATCTACAAAGCGACGGGCGTGATCAACTTTGCGCAGGGCGAGTTCCTCCTGATCGGCGGATATGTCATCTGGGCCTTCACGGTCGCAGGCCTGCACTGGAGCATCGCGATACTCCTTGCGCTCCTCGTCGCCGTGGCGATGGGAATGCTGATCGAACGTCTCGTGCTTCGTCCGATGGTCGGAGAGAGTGCGATTTCGGTCATCATGGTCACCGTCGGCTTGGCCGCGGTGCTCGGCGCCCTGGTTCAGGGTATCTGGGGAACCACCCAGGAGTCTTTGGATATCCTGCCGGCCTCGTCGATCGCTCTCCCCAGCGGTGGGGCTCTGCCCGTCAATCGACTGTGGGCCATCGGGATCGCGGCGGTGGCTCTCACGATCTTCACGGTGTTCTTCAGGAAGTCCCATTACGGAGTGGCGATGCGGGCGGTCGCAGACGATCAACAGGCCGCCATGGTCATGGGGATCAGCGTTCGTCGGGTCTTTGCGATGTCCTGGGCTCTGGCGGCGGTCAGTGCCGTCATCGGGGGCCTGCTGATTGCAAGCCTGATCGGGAGATCCAGCGAAATCGCCGTTTTCGGCCTCATCGTGTTCCCGGTGGTGATCGTCGGTGGACTCGACTCCATTCTCGGCGCTCTCGTGGGAGGTCTCATCGTCGGTTTGTTGAGTCAGTACACCGCCGGGTATTTCGATCCGGCCCTCAGGACGGTCGTGCCGTACGTGATCCTCGTGCTGGTGCTGCTCGTCAAACCCTACGGCCTGTTCGGCGAAGAGCGGATCGAGAGGGTCTGAACTATGGCCACTTCCACCGGTATCTACCACACCACCTACCGCCGGGAGATGCGCCTTCGTCATACGAAGGCGGAGTACGCGCGCCTGGCATTGCTCGCAATCGCTCTCGTGGCTGCTCCGTTCGTGCTGTCGCCTTTCTGGCTGGCAACGGTGAACGCAATAGGTATCGCCGCCATCGGCGCCATCGGTATCAACATCCTGACGGGATTCACCGGGCTGATCAGCCTCGCCCAGGGTGCCTTCCTCGCCGTTGGTGCCTACACAACTGCGATTCTCGTGGAAAGGGTCGGACTGCCGACGCCTCTCGGAATTCTGGCGGCGGTGGTGGTGGCGGCTGCGGTCGGCGCCGTGACGGGACTGCCTGCCGCCAGGCTGAAGGGTCTCTACCTCGCAATCGCAACGCTGGCCGCGCAGCAAATCATCTCGTATCTGATCCGCACCTGGGACGTTCTGACCGGCGGGGTCGACTCCCTCGTCGTTCCCAAGCCTCGTATCGGGGGCTACGTCGTCAAGGGCGACTTCGTCTGGTACTGGATCATCTTGGTGTTCGCCATCATTGCTGCGCTGGCCGCCACGAATCTCTTTCGAATCGGGCTGGGGAGGGCGTTCGTGGCGATCCGCGACCAGGACATCGCCGCCGAGGTCATTGGTGTCTCTGTGACGAAGTACAAGCTGGCGGCTTTCGCGATTTCCTCCGGGTTCGTCGGCCTGGCAGGTGCTCTGTTGGCTCACTACCGGGGCATCGTGACGTGGGAGAGGTTCACTCTCGACGTCTCGATTCTCTACCTGGCGATGGTCATCGTCGGCGGTTTGGGCAGCGTTTCGGGTTCCATCTATGGGGCTGCGTTCATGATCGGGCTCAGGGCCGGAATCTCCCAGCTCGGACAGGCTATGCGAGACGTGGTGCCCTCCCTCGCCAGTCAGGTTCCGGCAATCCAGAGGGGGGTGTTCGGTCTTGTGATCATTCTCTTCCTGATCTTCGAGCCGCGCGGTCTTGCTCGAATCTGGGAGCGAATGCGCGACTACGTCCGGCTGTGGCCCTTCAGGTATTAGGCGCGAAAGAGGCAAACGACAAGAGGAGGAACGGAAATGACCAGACGCAAGACAATCCTTGCTCTGTTGCTGGCGCTGATGCTGATCGCATCCGCGTGCGGTGGGGACGGCGGCGGTGAGGCAACCGGTGATCCGATCGTGATCGGGGCGATCTTCGATCTGTCGGGTCCGACCGCCGACGTCGGCACGCCCTATTCGGAAGGGGTGCTTGCCTACATCGACTGGCTCAACGGCGAGGGGGGCATCGACGGCCGCCCGATCGAAGTCAAGCACCAGGACTACCAGTACGATGTGGCTCAGGCCGAGACCCTCTATTCGCAATTCGTTTCTGAGGGGGCTGTTGCGTTCATGGGGTGGGGTACGGGGGACACCGAAGCTCTCCGCACCCGTGTGACAGACGATGAGATCCCATTCATGTCGGCTTCGTATTCCGAGGCGCTCACCAACCCGGCGGAAACCCCCTACAACTTCGTGGTCGGTACCAGCTACTCCGACCAGATGCGGGTTGCGCTCAAGTGGATCGACGACAATTTCGACGGGCACGCCGAAATCTCAGTGTTCCATCACGACAGCCCATTCGGGACTTCTCCGGTCGCCGACGGTGAGAGCTATATCTCAGACGAGGGCTACGACATGGGATATGCCGCCTATCCGATGCCTGGTGGTGTGACCGATTACATCGCCGAGCTGAGTCAGGCACAGAGCCAGGGTGTCACCCATGTAATCGTGCAGAACGTCTCGAGCCCTGCTGCAACTCTCGCCAAGAACATCGCCGAGCAAGGCCTCGACGTGACCATGATCTGTTTGAACTGGTGTGCGGATGAGGGGTTCGTGAACCTGGCAGGCGCCGCCGCCGAGGGCGTTCACGGCGTTCTCCCGTTCGGCTCGCCGTCCTCGGGAGGTTCGGGCTTCGATATCGCGGACGAGTGGCTCGTTGACAACGGGAGCAGCCTCGATGCGAAGGGCCTGCACTTCACGCAGGGCTGGTGGTCGATGGCTGCGATGGCGGAAGCAATCAAGGAAGTCGTCGATAGCGGGGACGATGTGACCGGTCCCAACATAAAGGCTGCCCTCGAGTCGATCAGTGGATTCGACACAGGAGGAGTCACGGTCGATATCGGGTTCTCCGAAGACAGCCACAAGGGCATGCCCGGTGCAAGCGTCTTCCAGGTCGAAGACGGCATCTGGACGAAGGTAGCCGACGAGTTGAAGCCGTAGGAGATCGTTTGGCAGACAAGCAAGAGTCCGCGGAGGTTGGGGCGGCGACGACCGCCCCAACCTCCGACGTCGTCCTCGACTTGAACAACGTCGAGGTCATCTACAACGAGGTGATCCTCGTCTTGCGCGGGTTCTCGCTCAGCGTCCGCCAGGGCCAGATTGTGGCGCTTCTCGGATCGAACGGCGCCGGCAAGACCACGACTTTGAAGGCCATCAGTGGGCTGCTTCCTTCCGAGGACGGTGAGATCTCCGACGGTGAGATCACCTTCGATCAGACCGACATAAAGAACCTGGACCCGGCAAGAGTCGTACGGCTCGGGATCTCACTCGTCATGGAAGGCCGTCGTGTGTTCGAGCATCTCACCGTGAACGAGAATCTGATAGCCGGCGCCTACACCAGATGGGGTGACGGGGCGGTGGATGACGACATGGAACTCGTCTACTCCTACTTCCCGCGGCTGGCAGAGCGAACGAACCAGACTGCCGGCTATCTGTCCGGCGGCGAGCAGCAGATGCTTGCCATGGGACGGGCGCTGATGCAGCGACCGAAATTGCTGATGCTCGACGAGCCGTCACTGGGTTTGGCGCCCCTGCTCGTGGCAGAGATCTTCGGGATAGTGCAAAGACTCAATCAGGAACTGGGAACGACGGTCCTGTTGGTTGAGCAGAATGCTCGCCGGGCGCTGGAGATCTCTGATCAGGGCTACATCATGGAAAGCGGTCGCATCGTTCTCGAAGGTCCGGCCAAAGATCTGGCCGAGAATCCCGATGTTCAAGAGTTCTACCTGGGTATCGGCGAGAGCGGCGAGCGCAAGTCGTACCGGGACGTGAAGCACTACAAACGCAGGAAGCGCTGGTTGTAGGTGATCGGATGAAACCAACCGAGTACGGTCGGAGCTTTGATCAACGGGTTGCGGACCTCGTAGTCGCCGCGGCGGCGGTGCCGGGCTTCGCGGCTCGTCTCGAGGCAGCGGGCTTGCCCCAGGAAGAACTCGTTTCAGTCGCCGCGCTGGATCGTTTGCCCGTTCTCAGTAAGGATCGATTGCTGGACCTTCAGGCCGCCGAACCGCCGTTCGGGGGTCTGCTTGCGGCAGGAGTCCAACCTCGCCGTGTTTTCCAGTCGCCCGGACCGCTCTACGAACCGGAAATCACCATCAGCGATCACTGGCGATGGGCATCCGGATTGCGCGCAGCCGGTTTCGATTCGGCCGACATAGTGATGGTGTGTTTCGGATATCACCTGTCCCCGGCAGGAGCGATGTTCGAGGAGGGGGCCAGGGCGGTCGGCTGCACAGTCCTGGCTGGGGGTATCGGCAACATGGACCTGCAAGTGCAGGCAGCCGCCGATCTCGGAGTGACTGCATTCATCGGCCTGCCGAGCTACCTGAACGCGTTGCTCGACAAGGCCGACGAGATGGGACGCCGCCTCGGCTTGGAGAAGGCTTTCGTGACCGCGGAGCCTCTGCCCGCTTCGCTGCGCGCCCGGCTCGAAGCCCGCCTCGGTGTCGTCCGGCAGGGCTACGGCACGGCCGAGGCAGGGAATCTCGGGTTCGAGTGCAGCGCGGTGGACGGTTTTCACGTGCCGGATGATGCACTGGTCCAGGTGACCGACCTCTCGACCGGCGAGGCACTCTGGGACGGGAGTGAAGGTGAGGTGGTCGTCACCTTGCTTCACCCGGAGTACCCCCTCGTCAGATTCGGAACCGGCGATCTTTCGGCATTCATCATCGCCGACTGCTCGTGCGGTACTCCGACGCCGCGTCTCAAAGGATGGCTCGGACGGGTCGGGGATGCTGTCAAAGTGAGGGGAATGTTCTTGCACCCTCGCCAGGCTGCTCGGGCTCTCGAAGGGGTGCCCGGCGTCGGCTCTTTCCGGTTCATCGTCGACCGGGTCGACCATCGTGACTCTCTCAGCTGCGAGGTCGTGGCCGCCGGCTCCGCGGCGGGAAGTGATCTCGCTGCCCGGGTCTCGGAGCACATCCGGTCTGCGTTACGGTTCAATGTCGTTGTCGAACTGGTGGAGCAGATCGATGAGGGAACACCGGTGATCGAAGACCGGCGCATCTGGGAATAGGGGCTCGCCGCGACATTTCACCTTTTCCCTTTCGAGATGGGCTCCGGATTCCCTATACTGCGGGTTCCCCGTATGCATACCTCCTGTAGAGGAATCATTGCTATCTAGCGCATCCACTTCCGAGTTACGTTTGCGCGTTCCCAGCAACCATCTGATGCTGGATCTCCTGGGAGAGCAGGATCAGTTTCTGCGACGCGTCGAATCGGCCTTTCCGGAGGTCAAGATCGTCGCGCGCGGAAACGAGTTCCACGTGAGCGGTCCCGAGCAGCAAGCCGCCAACGCCCATACGGTCCTTTCCGAGCTGTTGCTGGTCGTGCAGGAGGATCAGCGGCTGGACGGGGAGCAGGTCGATCGAGTTGTGCAAATGGTCCGCGATGAGGTTCCCAGTCCCTCGGGTGTCTTCTCGTCCGGCATCCCGGTCGGCGGCGGGAGGGTTATTCGCCCCAAGACCCTCGGGCAGCGCAAATACATCGATGCCATCCACGATTCGACCGTCGTTTTTGGCATCGGACCGGCCGGTACCGGTAAGACCTATCTGGCGATGGCCACCGCAGTCGAAGCGCTGCGATCGGGAGCGTCCCGACGCATCCTTCTTACCCGGCCCGCCGTGGAAGCCGGCGAGCGTCTTGGGTTCTTGCCCGGTGATCTGTCGGCAAAGATCGATCCGTATCTGAGACCCCTCTACGATGCTCTCTACGACATGCTCGGCGCCGATGAGACTGCCAGGCTCATGGAACACGGAACCATTGAGATCGCCCCACTCGCCTACATGCGCGGTCGGACCCTCAACGACGCTTATGTGATCCTCGACGAAGCGCAGAACACGTCGCCCGAGCAAATGAAGATGTTTCTGACCCGTTTGGGGTTCAATTCGAAGATGGTGATCACAGGCGATGTCACCCAGATCGATCTTCCTTCCGGGAGAGGGTCGGGCCTCAAACTGGTGCGCGGGATTTTGCGCGGTATTCCGGGAATTTCCTTCGTGGACCTAACGGCCCGCGATGTCGTTCGAGCGAAGATAGTCGCCGACATTGTCGAGGCGTACGGCCGCTACGACGAGAACGGCAGCGACGTATGAAGTTCCTGGGGCACCGGGTTGGACTGGGCCGCGCCGCATTGCTCGTGGTCACCGTATTGATCGCGTTCGGTCTGTTGGCCCTTGGTCAAGAAACCAGCGAATTCAATCTGATCATCAACGGTGTGTCGCCGAAGACCTTCCAGGTCGACCCGGAGGGTGAGGAGATCTCGGTGGAGGATCCGGAACTGACCGGCGCTGCTCGTGCCGCAGCTTCCGCATCGGTGGAGGCGGTGACCAGTGTCAGCCCCGAGACCAACCAACTGGTTCTGGCGGATATTCAACAGGTGTTCGACACCGTCCGGGAAGGAGTTTTCCTTCCCGAGGAGGAGCTGACAACGACGACCACGCTGCCGGTACCCGAGATCACCACCACTACGACGACTACTACCACCGTGCCGACAGACACAACGGTGCCGTCCGATGACTCGACCACCACCACTCTGCCACCCGAGCCGGCCACAACCACCGTTTCGGGAGTGCTGTTCATCGATGCCGACAACCTCGGCGTCGACGCCAACGGCGTGTACGACCCGGAAGAGGGCGATCTGCCGCTCGCGTCTGTGACCGTCAGCATCACCGACAGCACGGGTGAGGTTTTCCAGGTCAATACCGACTCGTTGGGCGCCTTCGAACTCAGCGGGGTTCTGGTCGGAACGATCTATCCGCGCTTCGACCCAACCGACGTTCCCGATCACTTCCTGTTGTCCACCGAACCGTGGCCTTCGGAGGTGACGGCCCAGGAGGGAACGCCGGTCGCACTCGATTCCGTTGGCTTTGCGCCGCAGCTCACGACGCTGGACACACAACGCGCCGTTCTCGGCGAACTGACCCTGCTCGACACGGAGACGATCGAGACTCTGATCAGGCTCGCCACGGACGACGTCATGCGTGTCCAGGCCGGTCGTTCTTCCCACCTCGATGCAGTGGAAGCGGCGGCTGTTGATCGGGCCAATGAGCTGCTTGCTTCAGGTTTGGATGCCGAACAGGTCACGACCGCGAAGAGGCAACTGCGCGATGCTCCGCCTCTTGTCCGGCTGGACGGAGAAATCAACGACCAGGCGGGCGAGGCGGCGGCCGCCGTGGTCAGCGAGTATCTGACTGCCAACGTGCAGTTCGACCTGGCCGCCACGGAGACGGCCCGGGTTGAGGCGGCCGACGCCGTCGGGCCGGTGATGGTCACGTATATACCCGGTGAGGTCATCGTGGACAAGAACGAAGTCCTCACGGCCGCAGATTTCAATGCCATCAGCGCCGCGGGTCTGAATGATCCGTCGACCTTCGAGTATTACCAGTTGGCGGCCGTCGTTGCCCTGACGGTCATCGTTGTGTCCATCTACCTTGCGCGTTTCCGGCCCGCTTTCTGGGGAGCCGGGCGGAGGGTTGCCCTCTTCGGGATACTGATCGTGCTTGCTGCGGCGGGGGCGCGAGGAGCGGTTGCGATGGCGTCGGCGTTCGACGTCCTCGATGGTCTGGCCGGCTATGCGGTGCCTGCCGCAGCCCTCGGGTTCATGGCGGCGATCCTCTTTGATCCGAGAATCGGCGTGCTCCTTGCTCTGGTGACTTCGGTGCTGACCGCACTCGCCACGGGTGACAGCGGATTCGCCGTGTTCGCCCTCATCTCTGCCATGGCGCCGATTCTCTTCGTTTCTTCGATCTCCACACGCGGGGATCTGCGGCGCGCCATCCTCTATTCTTCGGTCGCGGTCGCGGTCGTGGCCGCCATCGTGTCATGGTTCTTCCACAGTCCGGGCGCGGACAACCCCGCTTCCATCGTGGCCCAGGCGACGACCGTCGCGTTCGTGACGACGATCGGCACCAGTCTCGTGGCTCTGGCGGCGCTGTCGTTCTTTGAAGTGATGTTCGACATCACGACAACGCTGCGTTTGCTGGACGTGATCGACCGCAACCACCCGGCTCTTCAGCTGCTGCAGGAGAAGGCCTGGGGCTCTTTCAATCATTCGCTGATGGTCGGAACGCTCGTAGACAAGGCGGCCCGGTCGATCGGTGCCAACAGGCTGCTGGCTCTGGCAGCCGCCTACTACCACGACCTCGGGAAGACGGAGAGTCCCACTCACTTCATCGAGAACCAGTTCGGGATTTCGAACCCTCACGACCTTCTTCCACCCGAGGAGTCGGCCGAACTGATTCGCAATCATGTTCTCCAGGGTGTTCAACTGGCCAAGCAATACCGGATTCCCAGCGAGGTAGCCGAGGGTATCGTCTCGCACCACGGTGACGGCATAATGCAGTTCTTCTATCAGAAGGCGCTGGACCAGTACGGTGCGGAGAACGTGGACGTCGAAACGTACCGGCATGCAGGTCACAAGCCGCGCGCCAGGGAAATGGCGATTCTGATGATGGCCGACGCGCTCGAAGGGGCATGCCGGGCTATCTTCCAGGATGAGGATCCGTCGCCGGAGAGTATTCGGGAAGTCTGTGATCGCATCGTCGGGGAGAAGGTCGCAGACGGACAGCTGGATGAGAGCGAGCTCACCATGGGCGATCTGGCGAACGTCAAGGAGGCTTTCGTCGACGCTCTGATCGGGCATTATCACCAGCGGATCCCGTATCCGAACTTCCCGGGTACCGCCCAGAGGCCTGTGGAGACTGAGGATGGAAGCGTGGATGCTCTCGCCGGTGAGGATCTGCCATGAATGTGTTCTTCGCGGACGAACAGGACGAACCGCTGCCTGCCGATGATCTCCGACATCTCGCCGAGGTCGTCATGGAGGCCGAGGGTCTCGCGCCGGATACCGAGGTCACGGTGCTGGCGGTCGCCGAGGAGCAGATGGCCGACTACAACGAACGCTTCATGTCACGGGAAGGCCCCACCGACGTCCTCGCTTTTCCGATCGAGCAGCTCGTACCCGGTCACGTTCCCGCACCCCCCGTCAACGGTCCGCCGCTGAATCTCGGTGATGTGGTCGTCGCTCCGGCATACATCAAGAGACAGGCTGCCGAACGGCGGGTGGCATATGAGGATGAACTGGCGTTGATGGTCACGCACGGCATCCTGCATCTGCTCGGCTACGACCACACGGAAGAGGCCGCCGCCGATGCGATGGAGGCGCGCGAGGCGCAGCTGCTGCAGATGGTGGGTCGAACCCGGCCATGATCACCTTCGCGTTGGCCGTTTCGTTTCTCCTGCTGCTGGTAGCGGCCGCTTTGCGGGCCGCGGGAGCTTCCCTGGTTTCGACTCCAAGGGCCGATGCTCTTCACGACGCGGCCGAAGGTGATCTCCGTGCCTCGACGGTTGCCGAGCTGCTCGACGACCGCAGTCGGATTCAGCCGGCCATCGGCATGGTCCACTCGGCCACTCTGGTCGCTGCGGTCCTTCCGGCTGCGTGGGCGATGTCCGACAGCGTCGCCGGGTGGTCGTTTGCACTGGTGCTGACCGGACTCGGCATAGCCGTGATCCTCGTTGGCGACGTGCTGCCTCGCTCGTTCGGACGGCACAATCCGCGAGTTCTCGCCTACCGGCTCGCTCCGCTCCTGAAATGGGCCGTGGCCGTAGGCGGACGGGCTTCTGATTTCCTCCTCGAGGAAGAAGAAGACACGGAGGAGGTGATCGAGCAGGATGCTCAGGATCGCGAGGAGATCGAACTGATCAGCAGCGTTCTCGATTTCTCCGACACCATCGTTCGCGAAGTGATGGTGCCCAGAACCGACATGGTCACGATTCGCGAGAACGACGTGAGCGATCTGGCGGTCGATGTTGTCGTCGAGCACGGATACTCCCGTCTCCCGGTGACGGGCGAGGGGTTCGACGACATCCGGGGAATCGTCTATGCCAAAGATCTGCTGCGATTCCTCGATGAAGGATCCATGCCCAGTCTGGTCTCCCAACTGATGAGACCCGCATATTTCGTTCCCGAGACCAAAAGGGTCTCGGATCTCCTACGCGACATGCAGTCGGGCAAGGTGCACATCGCCGTCGTCGTCGATGAGTTCGGTGGTACGGCGGGAATCGTGACTATCGAAGATCTGATCGAGGAACTGGTCGGGGAGATCGTCGACGAGCACGATACCGAGGAGTCGATGGTCGAAGTCGCCGCCGACGGAAGCCTCCTGGTGGATGCCCGCCTGGCGGTAGAGGCTCTGAGTGAGTTGGTCGGTGTGCACCTCCCAGATGAGGAATGGGACACGGTTGGAGGCCTGGTGCTCGGCCTTGCCGGACGTGTGCCCCGTGAATCTGAGACGTTTGAGGTGGAGGGCGTCCTTCTCACGGCGACACGAGTTCAGGGCAGGCGGGTCGCGCAAGTCAACGTCACTCCTCCGTCGTCATGACCCGCTCGGGGTTCGTCGCCGTTGTCGGAAGACCGAACGTCGGCAAATCGACTCTGGTCAACGCACTGGTCGGGAGCAAAGTTGCGATCACGTCCAAACGGCCCCAGACGACCCGTAATCGGATCCGCGGGGTCGTCACCCGCCGGAATGCCGCGGGTGAGCCCGAATCGCAGGTCGTGCTCGTAGACACTCCCGGGTTACACAAGCCGAAAACGGCGCTCGGAGAGCGACTGAACGCCCTGGTGTACGGAACGCTCGCCGAATCGGACGTCAACCTCTTCCTGCTGGATGCCATGCAGCCGGTGGGGCCGGGAGACCGGCTGATCGCCGAACGTCTCGGCGCGGCCGGTACTCCGGTGGTGGTCGTGGTCAACAAGATAGACATCGCGCCCAAGCCGGCCGTGGCTGAGCGACTGATTGAAGCTGCCGCCTGGGACTTCGACGCGTACGTGCCTGCCAGTGCTCTCGAGAAGGAAGCCCTCGAACCGGTCATGGATGAGCTGATCGCCCGCCTGCCCGAGGGCCCGCTTTTCTTCCCGTCGGACGCGGTGTCGGATCAGCCCGAACACCAGCTCGTCGGAGAAATCGTCCGTGAGAAGTTCCTCGATCGTTTGCGGGAGGAGCTGCCTCACAGCCTGACCGTGGTCGTCCGCGAGATGGAGGAGCGCGAGTCGGGCACTCTCTACGTCGACGCGGTTGCGATCGTCGAGCGCTCATCCCAGAAGGGGATCATCATCGGCAAGGGCGGTGAGATGCTGCGCACGGCGGGCTCTGAGGCTCGCGCCGAACTGGAGACAATCTTCGGTACGAAAGTCTTTCTCGATCTCCGCGTGAGAGTCGAGAAGGACTGGCAGCAGCAGCCGGAGTTGCTGGACCGGCTCGGGTTCCCCGGATAGGCCGTCAGACGTCGCCGGCCAGTTCCTCGATCGCCTTTGCAAGGTTCGTGTCCTTGGCGGTCAAACCACCTTCGTCGTGGGTCGACAACCTGATCGTTACCCGGTTCCAGCGGATGTCTATGTCCGGATGGTGGAAGGCTTCCTCCGCCGACCGCGCGACCCTGCTCACAAACCCGATCGATTGGACGAAATCAGAGAACTCGAATGTGCGCGAGAGGTTCTCACCGTCGATGGTCCAGGCGGGATGGCCGGCGAGAAACTCGGATCGCTCAGGTTCTTGAAGGATTCCCATCAACCAAGTCTCGCACGTCCGGCGTTTTGTGAGTCGAAGACGCCGGACGCCCTATCCTCCACGCATGCCCGACCTGAACGCCCCGGAGAAGGAGACGCTCTCTCGTTACCTGGATACCTACCGTGACATCATCGTTCACAAGGTGCTCGGAGTCGACAGGGAGTCGGCCGTCCGCCCGATGGTCCCTTCGGGGACGTCGCTGCTCGGCATTGTCAAGCACATGGCCTACGTCGAACGGTGGTGGTTCCAATCGGTCGTTGGTCGGCGTGTGGTCGCGTTTCCGTGGTCCGACACCGATCCGGATGCGGACTGGCGTATCGAGGATGGAGAATCGGTCGACTCCGTCGTCGAGCTGTATCGGCGTGAGTGCGCCGAGAGCCGGGCAGTTGTGAATGGATTGGGTTCGCTCGAAGACGTGTTCCCCACCGGAGATTCCTACATCTCTGCCCGCCGGGTCCTCGTCCATATGCTCGAGGAGACTGCCCGGCACGCCGGCCACGCGGACATCCTTCGTGAGCTGATAGACGGTTCGACCGGTTGGGGTCCCGACGGGGCCTAGGAGTCCGAGTCCAATAGGCGGCTGAGTACCCGCTTCGCCGCATCCTCGACGAGGAAGAACTCAACCTGGTTGTAACCCTCGCGGAACTCTGTGTGCGGCAGCATCGCCGAGAAGCTTCTGCTTCCGTCCTCTCCGCTGAATGTTCGGGTGACCGCGACCACGTGGTTGTTCATCACAACTGCCAGGTAGACGTCCGTGCCGCTCGAGTCGGATGAGCGAAAGGTGCCGGTGACGCGTGCCGGCAGAATCGCGGAAGCGGGATCGACGTCTACGTATCGCTCCGGGTGATCCATCTCGATCGAGTCCGCCGTGGCTGTATCGGTGACCTCGGCCGACGACATCCCGAGCAGGTGCTCGTATCCGGCCGGGGCGAAACCGGCCGGCCCCTTGTCGTGAAACCAGGCGGCCTTCTCTCCGGCAAGCTCGAGAATCTCGAGGCCGGCTGCATCGAACATAACCGGGCCCTTGGTGCCCACGACCTCCGTGGCGGTGCGCTCCGGGCGTTCGTCGGCGAAGAGGGAGAAGCCGGTGGTCTGCCACGGGATGGTAAAGCCCAGTATGTCGGCGATCGTGGGCAGTACGTCGGTCGTCTCGGCGCGGTAGTCGTCGACCGTTCCGCCGGATTCATACGGTCGTTTGATGAAGAGCGGAACGGCCGCGACGTCGGCCAGGGTCTCGCCGGTCACGACGCGGCGGTGTTCGACTTCGGGGCGGATCGTGATTCCATGGTCGGCCAGGACGATGATCAGCGAAGGGTCGTACAGGTCGGCGGCGTCGAGACGATCGAGGATGTTGCCGAGGAGCCCGTCGACCAACTGCACCTGAAGAAGGTGGCGCTGGTAGGCCTGTGCCACCAGGAAGGCGTCGCCCGTCCAGCCCGTGGTGGCGCTCCCCGGAATAGGACTGCCCGCCGGATACTCCTGCCCCGTCGGCAGGTAGCGCCACGGGATGTGGGGGAGGAGAAAGTGTCCGAAGTACAGCGGCGGTTGTCCTCCCGCCGGGGTTATCGATTCGATGAAAGCCGACACCGGTTTGCGACGATCCTCGCTGTCGAGGTCTCGGAACTGTTCGATGATGTCGAAACCGTGTTCGTCCGAGGTGTCCGGCGAGGCTGCCGCCGTGTTGCGGAAATCGCCCCACGACTCGTCGATGGAGGGCAGTCTTCCCGTCAGGTCTCGTGGGATCAGCAGATGTCCGAGAATCACCGTGACATCACTCACCATGGTCTTCCACCGGTTCGCGAACGGCTCGGTCTGCCGAAGTCTGTTCTGGCATGCGTAATCCGGACATAAACCGGTGACGGCCTCGAGGACGTGCAGGTCGTAGCCGTCGCTGAGCACCGTGAACAGGTTGTTGGGATAGCTGCTGGCAAACGGCAATCTCCCCGTTGAACCGGCGCTCCCGGTGAGAATGGCCGGAACGGAGTCTTCAGTTTGCTGACGAACCGTCACCGCATTGCGGAACCAGGTGCCGTCGCCGGCCAGCCGCGCGAAGTTCGGGTATACGTCCTCCTCCAGGTTTCCCGAGCCGTCCATGAGGGAAACCGTCGGGAACTCGTCGAAGATCACCAGAACCACCGGGGCAGGATTCGCCGGGTCGACGGCACCCGGCCTGCTCAGCGACTGTGACTGGATGACGGCGGTGGATGTCGGCGATGCGAACAGGAACACCAGGACGAAGACGATGGGTGCGGGTGTCGCATATTTGACAAGCAGTCGAACGTTCTCGAACCGTCTGTAGGCAAGCGCGAACGAGGCGCCGGCGGCGGCACCGGCTGCGAGGATCAGCTTGCCGTCGAGGTCGCGCGCCGGTGTTCGCGCGGCGATGGTCACGACCAGAGACCCGAACAAGACGCCGAGTGTCGCGAGGTGCGCGGTTCGAGCCAGTCGCTCGTTCCAACGGGCCGGCAGCTCAACGGCGAGGCCGAGCAGCGCAGGGCCGATCACGCCTGTGACGAGTGCCAGGAGCACGGCGTCGATGGGAGGCGCCGCCCTGGCGAGAAAGAAGACCGCATTGCGACCGAGGAGATCGAGGATCGGCTGTGAAAACGCAAACGACGACAGTACGAAGACGGACAGTACCCGGGTCCGTGGCGACGAGCCCGAGACGATGGGCGGGGCGAGCGTCCTGTCAGTCACGTGGGCGTAGTGAGAAGAGGCGTCGTTGGCTATCGGCCACCGGCTCCTCCAGTTCGATCTCGAAGAACCGGGATACTTGTCTCCGAAACGCCTCTTCCGTGTAGTCGCGGTGCACGTCGTCGGCCCGTTTGTTCGCGACCAGCCTTGCGGTCAGGGGATCCTCGAGCGGCACGAACTCGATGATGATCCGGCTGCCCAGCTCGGCGAGCCACTCGACCACTTCCCGGACCGGGATGTTCCCCCCGATCACCATGTGGTGGATGATTGCGTACAGAATCACGAGCTCCGGCTTCCCTCGATGCTCGAAGGGCGTTCGTTCGCTTTGGCGCCACCCGGTGGCAGGTGATGGATCGGTGACGTCCAGTACCAGCGGGAGAATCTTTCGGGACTCTTCGCTCACCAGTTTCCGGTAGAGCGCATCGACGACGGCTTCGTCGGCGTCGGCCGCGACGACGTATGCCCCCCGACCGGCGGCCAGCCTCGAGAAGTGCCCGTCGTTCGCCCCGAGGTCCCAGACAAGGGACGGGTTCCCGAGGGTGCGGACGAGGAAGTCGGCTTTCTGGTCGCGGCTGGCCTGCACGTGCGCCTGGTCCGGGTAGTCCATCCAGGCCGACGTTCGGCGCGCCGGTGACAGGCCGGCGACCGTCTTGCGAAGGCCGCCGATGTTGTTCTCGATCAACTCCTTGCGGAAACCCGCTTCCCGCATTACCTCCCGGACGTTCTGTTCGGAGTTCTGATACCGGCGTTCGGCTCTGGCCTGAAGGACAGTGTGGAGCATGACTCCCCGGCGGAGGAGGTCCCGGCTGCCGAGCATTCCCCTGAACTCCGTCGCGGCGATGCCGTCGAGCCGGCCCCGCAACCAGGGTGCGAACGGTAGGTCCTTGTAGGCCTGCATCATCAACGGAAACAGGAACATCCGGCAGAACTGTCGATAACCGGTCCACGCCTCTCCCTGCTTGAGCGGTTCGAAGGATCCGATGTCGATGAACGTCGGCTGGGTGCCTCGCCACTGGACGTTGTAGGGGGTCGCATCCTTGAGTATGAAGTCTTCCGGGAGTCCCGCGGCCAGGATGTCGAGCGTCAGCAGGGCGGCGTCCTTGAGCATCGAGAACGGCCATTCATAGGGATAGGAGATGAACGGTATGGCCTGGTGCTCGAGAGCACCTGCCCATGCGGACCCCGCGAGGTCCGTCTCTTCCAGTGGGATCTTCCGGCTGGCGATCACCTTCTCCGCTGCCGTCAGGTCTGCGAAGAAGCGCGTGGAAGACAGCGCCTCCCATGTTGACATAGCCGGTTCGTCGAGCGTCCTGATCACCCGGCCTCCGTCGATGATTACGTGGCCCGACGGATCACGGAACGACCCCGAATCGCGACGGCCACCGGAAGTGTTCTCCGCCATGGGCGTGCTATTCGTCGTGGGCGGGGGTGGAGTCACCTTGAGCCGCCGGTTCGCCGGCGGCTTCTTCCCCCGGCCGCCGGCCCTGGAATATGCGGCGCCTTCCTGCCCTCAGGAGCACCGCCAGCCCCGCGAATCCGCCGAGGACGGCCTGCAGGATCAGGCTGCCGGTTCCTGGGTCCAGATAGGCGGTAATCGCTTTGAATTCCATACGCTCCTGGCGTTTCGTAGACGTGCTGTGGAGTTTACCGTTGACCGGGAGCGTCACGATCAGAACATGAGCCTTCAGTCGGTGATCCGTTCCGGCTCTCGAAGCTCCCGGCACCCTGTACCCTGCAATCCGATGGCTATCCGGCATGATCAGGGCATTGTCTTGCGCAGCTACCCGTTCGGGGAGTCCGACCGCGTGGTCATCATTCTGTCTCCGAATCATGGGAAGTTGCGCACGGTCGCCAAGGGCGTTCGCAAGACCAAGAGCCGGTTTGGGGGCAGGTTGGAGCCGCTGACTCATGTCGATCTCGTGTTGTACGAAGGTCGCAATCTCGACACGGTCACGCAAGTCTCGGTGATCGAGGCCTTCCCGCATGTGAGGACCGATCTGGAGCGGGTTGGAATTGCGGGCGCAATGTTGAATGCCGTCGACGCGGTTGCACAGGAGAACGAGTCTGCGCATCGTCTCTTCTTGCTGCTGCACCGGGGCTTGCGAGTGTTGGACTCGGGTCCGGCCGATCCCGGACTCTTGACCGGGTTCTATCTGAAGCTCGCGGCTCTCGTAGGTATAGCGCCCTCGCTGGGTGGTTGTGCCAGTTGCGGTGGCGATATCGATGTTGAGCGTTTCAGTTTTCCAGCCGGGGGAGTGGTGTGCAGCCGCTGCGCGACGGCCGACGCCGTGAAGCTGCGTCCCGGTCTGATCGACTACCTGGCGAGTCTGGCCGGCAGCGAACTGGCATCCCTGCCGGCGAGCGGAGGCATGGCGGCCGACGGTCAGGGGCTCGCCCGCCGTTTCCTCGAGTATCACCTCGAGCGGAAGTTCACTGTCGCGGAGGTGCCCGGTGGCTGAACTAGACACGTCGCGGTTGGATTACGCGCGCATACCCCGCCACGTCGGTGTGATCATGGACGGCAACGGCCGGTGGGCCAACCAGCGCGGACTCGAACGCACGGCTGGACACGCTGCCGGGGAGGCGGCTCTCTACGAAACCGCCCTCGGCGCCCTGGATATCGGACTGGAGTGGTTGACCGTCTTCACGTTCTCGACCGAGAACTGGTCGCGCTCCGCCGAAGAAGTCCGGTTTCTCATGCTATTCAACGAGGATCTGCTCGGTCGCCGCCGGGATGACCTCCACCAACGAGGGGTACGGATGCTGTTCGCAGGTGACCTCGACGATCCTCGCATACCGCAGAGCAACAAGGACAACATGCGGGACGCCATGGAACTCACTGCGTCCAACGACCGGCTGAATCTGGTCTTCGCCTTCAACTACGGCGGTCGTTCTGAGCTGGCGCGAGCTGCGGCAGCGATCGCCAGGAGGAGTGTCGCCGGAGAGCTCGATCCGGACGCGGTCAACGCGGAGGTCTTTGCGTCGCACCTGGCGGTGCCGGATATGCCCGACGCCGATCTGATCATCAGGACGTCCGGGGAACAGAGGATCAGCAACTTCCTGCTGTGGCAATCCGCATACGCCGAGTACGTTTTTCCGGAAATCCTGTGGCCCGACTTCCGGCGACAGGATCTGGTCGACTGCATCGTCGAGTATCAGGCGCGGCAACGCAGATTCGGAAGGGCCTAGCCCTTCCAAGTTCCAGGTTTTGGGTTTTGGGTCCTACGTTCTGGTCGGCCGGTCACGTGACAGGCCTCGCAGACTCAGAACTCAGAACGCAGAACTCAGAACTCAGTTCGCAGTTCGTAGTACGCAGAACCTGGATCAGTCATCGCGGCCTATCATTCCCGGGCTAGACAACAGGAAGCCCTCTCTTCATGACCATCACCCTCGATACGATCACCAACCTCTCGAAGCGACGCGGGTTTGTCTTTCCGTCTTCTGAGATCTACGGCGGTCTGCGGTCGGCCTACGACTACGGCCCGCTCGGCGTGCAACTGCTGCGCAACGTCAAGGAGCAGTGGTGGCGGTCGATGGTGCAGCTTCGCGGCGACGTGGTCGGTATCGACTCTGCCGTTCTGCAGGCTCGCCAGGTGTGGCAGGCGTCCGGCCATGAGGCGGTCTTCACCGATCCGATGGTGGAGTGCAAGAACTGCCACACGCGGCATCGGGTCGACAAACTCGTCGACCCCGACCTGTGTCCGAGTTGTGGCCAGCGTGGGCAGTTCACCGAAGCGCGTGACTTCAATCTCATGTTCAGAACCAACATGGGTCCGGTGGAGAGCGACGAGAACAGGGTCTACCTACGGCCGGAAACGGCGCAGGGGATCTTCATCAACTACGAAAACGTTCGGCAGACCCAACGCTTGAAGCTTCCTTTCGGTGTTGCGCAGGTCGGCAAGTCGTTCCGCAATGAGATAACTCCGGGACAGTTCGTCTTTCGGACCCGTGAGTTCGAACAGATGGAGATGGAGTACTTCTGCCGTCCGGAAGAAGCAGGGCGGTGGTTCGAGTACTGGATCGAAGAGCGATCTGCCTGGTATCGGAATCTCGGAATGAACGAGAACAACCTGCGCATTCGCAAGCACGACGATGACGAGTTGTCCCATTACTCGGCAGGCACCGTCGATGTCGAATACCGCTTCCCCTGGGGTTGGGACGAACTCGAAGGGATTGCCAACCGTACTGACTTCGATCTGCGCCAACACGCCGAGCACAGCGGGCAGGACCTGCGCTATTACGACCAGGAAGCCGACGAGCGTTTCTTCCCCTATGTGATCGAGCCGGCCGCAGGAGCAACCAGGACGACTTTTGCCTTCCTGATCGACGCCTACCACGAGGAAGAGGTGCGTGGCGAGAAGCGTGTCGTGCTGCGACTGGACCACCGTCTGGCTCCATACCAGCTGGCGGTCCTGCCGCTGTCGAAGAAGCCCGAACTGATTGAAGGGTCGGAGAAGGTGGCAGCCCTGCTGCGGCCTTCCTACAACCTTGAGGTCGATGTCACCCAGGCAATCGGCCGCCGCTACCGGCGTCAAGATGAGATAGGGACCCCCTACTGCATAACGTACGACTTCGATTCGCTCGAAGATTCGGCCGTGACCGTGCGCGATCGGGACTCGATGGAGCAGGATCGTGTGGCGATCGACGCCCTCGAGGAGTATCTGAAGGCGAAACTCCCGTCGTAGGCACAGCGAGCCGGCCGACTGGTCCGCTTCGGCGGTTTCGTCGATTCACAGTCGTATTCCCGCCTTGAGTAGGGTATGTGGTGGGAGTCGGACGACTCTCACAAGAAGGAGGAACAAATCTCCATGAGAAAAGCAAGATGGCTGGCTCTGTCCATTGCCATGCTGCTTGTCCTGGCCGCGTGTGGCGGGGATGAGGCAGACGGCGGGGACGGGGATACGGCGACCACCGTCGCCGAAGACAAGCCGGTAGTCAACGTATTCGGTGCCTTTTCCGGCGTCGAAGCTGCGGAAGTCCAGAAGATCATCGACTCTGAGATCAATGCCGTGAAAGGCTACGACGCGATCTACGAAGGGTCCGATAGCTTCGAAGAGCAGATCAAGATTCGTGTCGACGGCGGAAACCCGCCGGACATCGCCCTCTATCCGCAGCCGGGTGCACTTGTGCAGCAGGCTGAAGCCGGCAACCTCGTCGCGCTCGAGGATCTCGGCTTCGACATGGCGGAGTTGGAATCGACATTCGGCAAGTATCTGCTCTCCCTCGGAGAGGTGAACGGCAAGCACTACGGTTTGCCGACCAACACGAACCTGAAGAGTCTGATCTGGTATCCGCTGCCTGAGTTCACGGACGCAGGCTACGAAGTGCCGACCACCTGGGATGAACTGATCGCGTTGAGCGACCAGATCGTTGCCGACGGCGGTACGCCATGGTGCATCGGCACCGGCAGCGATGCCGCGACCGGTTGGACTGCGACGGACTGGATGGAAGACATCATGCTCCGGACGGCCGGATCTGATGCCTACGACAAATGGGTGACGCACGAGCTGCCCTTCAACAGTCCCGAGGTCAAGCGTGCCGCGGAACTGTTGGGCCAGATCGCGTTCACCGAGGGCTATGCGCTCGGTGGGGCAGCTTCGATACCGGATATCGACTTCCGCGATGCTCCCGATCCCATGTTCAACAATCCACCCAGCTGCTTCATGCATCGGCAAGCTTCGTTCATCACCCAGTTCTTCAACGCTCCGGGTGACGAAGAAGGTGCTTCCGGTCTGGAAGCCGGCGTCGACTACGGCGTCTTCGCGTTCCCAGACATCGATCCCGGTGTAAAGGGAGCCCTGGGCGCAGGTGAGTTGGCGGCGATCTTCGTCGACCGTCCCGAGGTGCGCGAGTTCCTGGTCGATTTCACGTCGACTGAGGTCCAGTGCGCGCAGGGAGGGAGTGCGGCAGGCCGAATCTCGCCGAACACCAGTGTTGGCGCGGACTGCTATCGCGACGACATCCTCGCCACCGCGGCTGAGGCAATCGTTGCGGCACTGGCCACCGAGGGGTTCCGGTTCGATGCGTCGGACCTGATGCCCTCCGAGGTCGGATCCGGACAGTTCTGGACCGGCATGAACGAGTACATGCGTGGTGGTCCCGATACCCTTGATGGGGTGTTGACCGACATCGACAACGCCTGGCCGTAAGCCGGTATCGCATAACGACAAACACCCGAAGGGCGGCCGCTTGGCCGCCCTTCGTCGTGTAGTGTCTTGTGGGTCGTTCATCGGGAGAATGCGAATATCAGATGGAAGGTCAAGGCGGAGACCTGGATTTGATGACGGGGGGAAAACCGGCAGATGCGGACCGATTGGGCCGCTCCTCAGGGATTCTCATCTTCCTCTACCGCATCGTCGCTTCCCTTGCCGTTCCCGTGATTTCTTTCGCCGTCATGTGGGTGACTTTCACCTGGCTGCGTGACTCTGACGCCAGTCGCTCCCTGCAGGTCCTAGTTGCCATCGTTGTCGGAGTCGGTGGAGTCTTCGCGTTGTTCTGGGGCATGGACTTCGCCATCAATCAACTGCCGGCGAAGTTGCGGGAGCACGTCCGGCCCTTCGTGTTCGTTGGTCCCGCTCTGGTGATCTTGAGCGTCTTTCTCGTCTACCCGCTCATCAACACTTTCATCATCAGTTTCAAAGACAAGGCTCAAGATGCCTGGGTGGGACTCGAGAACTACGGGTTCGTCTTCACCGACGAGGCGATGCTCCGCTCGATTCGCAACACCGTCATTTGGATAATCGTTGTTCCTTTGTTCTCCGTTGGAATCGGCCTGGCCTTTGCGACGCTGGCCGACCGACTGCGGCGCGGGGAGGCGTTTGCCAAGTCTCTGATCTTCCTACCGATGGCCATCTCGTTTGTGGGTGCGTCCATCGTTTGGAGGTTCATCTACAGCTTCCGTCCGGAAGGTTTCGGCGAGCAGATCGGTCTCCTCAACGGAATCCTGATTCAGCTTGGAGGCGACCCCAAAGCATGGTTGTCGTGGGAACCATGGAACAACCTCTTCCTGATGGTCATCATGATCTGGCTTCAGACCGGGTTCGCAATGGTGATTCTCTCTGCGGCAATCAAGGCGGTTCCCGATGATCTCCTGGAGGCGGCTCGGATCGACGGAGCGACCGAACTGCAGATCTTCTGGAAGATCATCGTTCCCTCCATCATGTCCTCGGTGGTGGTCGTGTCCACGACGATGGTCATCAGCGTGCTCAAGATCTTCGACATCGTCTGGGTCATGACCGGGGGTGAGACCGGAACGGAGGTAATCGCCGAACGCATGGTGCGCTGGTTCTTCCGCAACGACCACGACGGCAGGGGGGCGGCGATCGCGGTCGTGCTGTTCATCGCAATCATTCCGATCATGCTCTTGAATGTCCGAAGATTCCGTGCAGAGGAGGCGATCCGATGACTGCCCCGACGCTGGATCGAAGCAGTAGCACCGAGAAACATCGGCAGAGCTTGATTGCGCGGATCTTCGATAGATGGCCGGTGAAGCTGGGCCTACTGATCATCGTGATTCTGTGGATCATCCCGACGTTGGGCCTGCTCATAAGCTCGTTCCGGGTTCCGAACCTCGTCTCGACCAGTGGCTGGTGGACTGTATTCGGGAAGCTGTTCGAAACTGCACAGTGGACATTCGAGAACTATCAGAATGTCCTGTCCTCCGAGGGATTCGGAAACGCCTTCCTGAACAGTCTGGCGGTCACGATTCCGGCGACTGTCATTCCGATCGTGATCGCGGCCTTTGCCGCGTATGCATTCTCGTGGATGGACTTCAAAGGGCGGCAGTGGATGTTCGTAGCCGTTGTCGGGCTATTGGTGGTGCCGCTGCAGATGGCGCTCATTCCGATCCTTCGCCTGTACAGCTCCGGCGGGTTCATCGGCGACTTTCAGTTCTTCCCTGATCTGAACCTGAACGGAACCTACATGGCGGTGTGGCTGGCACACACCGGATTCGGGTTGCCGTTGGCCGTGTATTTGTTGCGCAACTACATAGGCGGATTGCCTTCCTCCACGATCGAGTCGGCGCATATCGACGGCGCGAGTCACTTCACGATCTTCTGGCGTCTGGTCGTTCCCCTGTCCGTTCCGGCGCTGGCGTCGTTTGCGATCTTCCAGTTTCTCTGGGTCTGGAACGACTTCCTGGTGGCGCTCGTCTTCCTTGGTGGTACACCCGATGTGAGGGTGTTGACCCAGGCTTTGGCAGAGTTGAACGGAACGCGCGGAGAGGCCTGGCATCTGCTGACTGCCGGGGCGTTCATCACCATGGTGCTGCCGTTGACGGTGTTCTTCGGGCTGCAGCGCTACTTCGTGCGTGGCCTCACCGCTGGATCGGTGAAAGGCTGATTCGACGCGACGCTAGCCTCGGTGGATCATGACGATCCCCACTGAAGCCGAAATAAGCACCCGGCGGCGATGGCTGGCCATCGCGGTGGCCACAATTCCATTGCTCTTCAGCTACGTCTCGATTGCGGCCGCGTTCACGACGGACGACGAAGGTGATTCTCTGGTGGGCGCCGGTGGTGCGGCGCTCGGATTCGGTCTCGTTCCGTTTGTCTTTCTGTTGCTGGCTTTCGTATCCGTGCACAAATCGGCGAGCATGGCTGTCCTGAAGGCAATGGGCCTCTTCCTGCTGTTTGCCTTTCCCATCGGCGTCCTTGCCCCGGCCCTCGGGGCTACTGCCGGATTCGCCGCCGGCGGCGCGATGGCCTTGCGTCCGTCGGAGATGACGCAAATGAAGGCCCGGTATATCGCCACCGGGCTCGCCGTCGTATACGTCCTGTTCCTTCTTCTGTATATCCCGTCGGCCGGGGTGATGGCCGGAGCGATGACACCGCTCATGGCGATCGGGTTCGCTGATGAATACTCGATCTGGATGGCCACTCGATCGAGTCGGCCGTGAGCGTCGCCGGACTCATCCGTTCACGATGTTGTCAAAGCCGACGCCGATCCAATAGGCCAGGCCGCCGCCGGCGCCTGCGATAAGGAGATTCTCCACGGCCGCGCGCAACGGTTTGCCGCGCGTTGCCCATGTCTTGATAGCCCCCACGATCAACAACCCGGTCACCGAGCCGATCCCCGCCGCCACCAGACCTGGCCCGGGGGTGTTGACGATGGCAAACGGAATGACCGAGGGAGCCGCGCCGAGCAGGAACAGGCCGCCGGACATTCCGGCGGCCGCATATGCCGACCGTCGTTCCTCTTCGATGACTCCGAACTCGAGCGCCGTCATCACCCTGAGAAGGGACTCATCGTCACCGTTGAAGTGCTGCACCACCTGTTCACGCAGGTCGCCGTCGATTCCGATGCCGTCCAACAGATCACGCAGTTCATGTAGTTCGTCATCGCGGAAGTCCCGTATGTGCTCACGCTCGAGTTCGATCTCACCTTGGAACACCTCATCCTGGGACTTGGTCGCCATGTATTCGCCGGCCGCCATGCTCACCGCACCGGCAATTGCCCCGGCGACGGCGGTGAGGAGGATATTGCGAGTCGCCATGCCGCCGCCGACGACACCGGCGACGAGCAGGAACATCGAGACGAGTCCGTCGTTGACGCCGAGGATGATGTCTCGCCAGTACTGGCGGTGCTTTCCCAGATGCTCGGTGAAGGCTGGGCGATGCCGGTATTCGTGGTCGATGTCCATGGCAGGAGTGTACGTCAGTACTCAGACAGTTCGCGAAGCCTATCCGCCCGGATATCGGGTGACCGGTCTGTGAAGTAGGCATGGATCGGGAGGAGATCGCGGCCGCCTGCTGCGGCTGCCTGCTCGATGGCCCGGACGTATCCAACGGCCGTTCGGTCCCATGTATAGCGATCGAGCACTCGTCTCCTTCCGGCCGCGGCGAGAGTTTCCCATTCTGACCCGAGGGCCCGCTCGAGGCCTCTCGCGATATCGACCGGATCGGTCGGGTCGATCAGGACACCGTATTCCCCGTCCCCGTCCAGGAGACTCTCAGAAGGGCCACCATTGCGAGTGGCGACCACAGCCAGGCCTGCCGCGGCGGCTTCGAGGGGGGCGAGGCCGAATGGTTCGTACAGGGCAGTCAGCGCAAAGACCGATCGCCGCCGGGCGAAGTGCCGGTAGGCGGAGGACAAGCCGTGCTGGCCCTGTATTCCGAAACCTGCAACCTTCCCGCTCAGGCCTGTGTCGATGACGGTGCGGCGCAGATCGCGCAGCACGCTCAGCTCCATCTCACCCGCCCCGGCATCAGATCGCAGGGGGTCGTCCAGCGCCCCGGTTATGAAGACGAGATTGGCTGTTTCCTGAAGATGTGTGCTGGCGGCAAAGGCCTCAACCAGCACCACCGGATTCTTCTTCGGGTCCAGCCGGCTAGAGGCGACGACGGCCGGCAGCGAGGTGCGCCCCGGATCGAGATCTCTCGCCAACCTGGCTTCCACCAGCCTGCGCGTCTCGGTTTCTCCCGCATGACTCACATCGGCCCCGAAGATGTCGAGAGCGACGCCGGGCGGAACGATCGAGAATCGATCGTCGTCGTCGGTTTCAACCGCACCCGTGTAGGCCGGGTGGCCGTACTGTTCGAACCGCTCCTGTGCCGTGCTGGTGATGATGGCACCAGCATGATTCATAGCGATCCGTTCCGCCTCGATCCTGCGGGCGAAACGGTAGCGAGCGTCGAGAGCATCGACGGTGGACCCTGCTGCCAGCAGCTTGTCGAACTTCTGAGCCCCAAGGCTGTGGCCTGTGAACGTATACGGAATTCCGGCCAGGTTCCGGAGGAGTGCGGCGGCAAGTCCGCCGTCGCCGTAGTGGCCGGTAGCCGCGTCGGGCATGCTGCCTTCGGCACGGTAATGGGCGATCATGCCGGGGACCCAGTCTCGACCGAGATACGGCCAGAGGTCTTCCTTGCGCAGGAATCTGCCGTCGTCGCCGCAGTCGATCCTCAAGATGCGCACTCCACCCGGATAGGCGTCGGCTATCGCAGAGAACTCGGGCCAGTCGGGGTCATCGATCCGGCGTGTAACGATGTCAACCCGGTGGCCGAGTGCGGCAAGGGCGAGAGCCACGTTTTTCACGTATACGAGCTGGCCTCCGAAGTCCGGGTGCTCCGTCCAGTAAGAGTCGGCCGGATCGAAGTTTCCCTGGGGGTTGAGGAACGCTAGATGCATTGGTTGATGCTAGGCACAGAGAACCACTCATCCCGCCGCTCTACACTCGACTCGCGATGGCATTCATGCGCGAAGACATCGAGAGGGTCCGCTCTTCGACGAGCATCGTCGATCTGGTGGATTCGGTGACGACCGTCCGCAAGCGCGGGCGGGCGGTGAAAGCTATCTGCCCGTTCCATCAGGAGAAGACCCCTTCGATGTCGATCGATGTCGCCCGAGGGCTCTACCACTGCTTCGGGTGCGGTGTCGGCGGCGATGTCTTCAAGTTCGTGCAGGAAACCCAGGCTTTGGATTTCTCCGAAGCGGTCGAGTTCCTCGCTGCTCGGGCCGGTATCACCCTGCGCATAGATCACAAAGCGGCACAGCGGCGCGGCGAGCGGCAGGCCCTCATCGAGGCAGTTGACAAGGCCGTGGATTTCTATAGAGATCGTCTCAAGAACTCGCCGGACGCAGCATCGGCGAGGAGGTACCTGCGCAGTCGCGGCTACGACACAGACGTGGTTGACCGTTTCGGCCTCGGTTACTCGCCTGCCGAAGGTTGGGACCAGGCCGTTCAGTACCTCAAGGGCAAGGGCGTCACGGAGAAGGCGATGCTGGATTCCGGGCTGGCGGCCCGAAATCAGCGGGGACGACTGCGCGATTGGTTCCGCGGCCGGATCATGTTTCCCATCTACGACATCGGCGGTTCACCCGTCGGGTTCGGGGCGAGATTGCTGGAGGGCGAAGGACCCAAGTATCTGAACTCTCCGGAGACCCGCATCTATCGCAAGGCGCAACTGCTCTACGGTCTCAACTGGGCCAAGGCACCGATCACCCGTTCGGGGTACTCCCTCGTCGTCGAGGGATACACCGACGTCATCGGACTGCACCTCGCAGACCTGCCGGTAGCCGTAGCCACCTGTGGAACGGCGCTGGGTGAGGATCATTTCGACCTTCTGCGAAGATTCTCCGATCGCATCGTGCTTGCCTTCGACGCGGATGAGGCCGGCGTCGGAGCAGCACTACGGGGTGATGAGCTGTCCACTCCCGCAGACCTCGATCTCGATGTTCGTGTGGCGCTGATGCCTGAGGGCGCAGATCCGGCCGACCTCGTGCAGTCCGATCGCCTCGACGAGCTGCGCAAGGCCGTCGATTCTTCGCGGCCGCTGTTGGAGTTCCGCATCGACCGCGAGGTGGAGCGGCACAATGTGGAGGAGGCCGAAGGCAGGGCAAGGGCGGTTCGTGCTGCGGCGCGGCTGATTGCACGCCAGTCCGATGAGATCGTCCGGTCTGAATACTCTCGCCGTGTGTCGCGCGCGACCGGCGTCGACCTGGCCGCCGTGCAGAGAGCCGTGCAGCAAGCGTTCCGAGAAACAGACGGCCGGTCGGAGTCCCGCGCCGCAATCCGACAGCCGCCGGCGGTGCGTCCTCGCTCGGCCCTGTCGGGTCCGGAGTTGGCCGAACGTGAGTTGCTGCGGCTGATGCTTGCGAACGACGGCCGGTTGCCGGCCGAGGAGCTCGACGTCGATCTCTTCACCCTTTCCGAGCACCGCGCCTACTTCGAGGCTCTGCATCCGCTGATGACGTCGACCCCGCCGGGGAAGGTGATCGACCTCAACGCCCTCCCGGACGGATTCGCCGAACAGCTCAGCGCGGTGGTCCTCGACGATCTTCCGCTCGACAACGATCCGGCCGCGCTGGTGCGTCGTCTGGAACGTTGGCGGACGGAGAGACGCATCGGGGTGATACGACATCAGGTGGAATCGGAGGCGCCCGGATCAGAAGCCCATTCAAATCTGTTGCGCCAGTTGATAGCTTTGGAACGACGCAAACGAGAACTGGACTCCGAATAGTGGAACAAGTCGTAGAGAGAGTCATCGCCGAGTTGGCCAAACGCGGCCAGCAGCGCGGATTCCTGACCATGGCTGAGGTGCAGCAGGAGCTCGAGGAGGCCGAGGCACCGGTCGACGCCTTCGAAGCAGTCGTCGACCGGCTGCGCAACGGCGATGTCCGCATCCGGGAAGACGGTCCGCAGGTGTCGGATACGACTCTGGGGGATGAGGAGCGTATCTCGCTGTCCGACCCCGTTCGGATGTACCTTCAGGAGATCGGACGCTACCGCCTGCTCACCACACAGGAAGAGGTCGAACTGGCCATGCGGGTCGAGGCCGGCAACCGGGCGAGAGAACAGCTGGCCGACCCGGAAGCCGGCAACGACGACTTGAGCCTCGAGGACCGGGCGATATTGGACCGTGAGGTCCGGCAGGGGGCCCGTGCACAGAGACAGTTGGTCGAGTCGAACCTGCGGCTCGTCGTCTCCATTGCCAAGAAGTATGTCGGTCGCGGGATGGCGCTTCTCGATTTGATCCAGGAAGGAAACCTCGGATTGATGCGGGCGGTCGAGAAGTTCGACTACCGCAAAGGATTCAAGTTCTCCACCTATGCCACATGGTGGATCCGTCAGGCGGTCACCCGCTCGCTTGCCGACCAGGCCAGAACCATCCGGGTGCCCGTCCACATGGTGGAGACGATCAACAAACTGGCCCAGATCCAGAGGACCTTGCTCCAGGAGCTGGGCAGGGAACCCACCATCGAGGAGATCGCTTTCGAGCTCGAAGTCGCACCGGACAGAGTGACGGAACTCCGCCAGATTGCTCAGGACCCCGTATCGCTGGAGACTCCGCTCGGCGAGGAAGAGGATTCGACGCTGGGGGATTTCGTGGAGGATACCGAGGCCGTTGTGCCGGTGGAAGCCGCAGCATTCAAACTCCTTCAGGAGTACATGGGGAGGGCGCTGGAAGACCTCAATGAGCGGGAGCGGACGGTGCTGGTCATGCGATACGGACTCGACGAAGGAGCACCCAGGACGCTCGAAGAGGTCGGCGGCCATTTCGAGGTGACGCGGGAGCGAATCAGGCAGCTCGAAACCAAAGCACTTGCCAAACTGCGGCATCCGGCGCGGTCGAAGCGCCTGGAGGGTTTCCTGGACGAGTAGACCGCAGTACCTCTCGTGCAGCTGCGGAGGGTTACCTGTGGGGGAGGGAACTACCGGTTGGAGCGCTCCCGGATCGTTTCGGCTGCGGTTGCCAAACCCTCGCTCATGACTTGCTTGGCCCTGGCCGCGCCCAGGTCGGCGACCGCCGCCCCCTTTTCCAAGAACTGCTGGGCAACGTCGGTCGCGGCGATGCGTCCGGCAACGGAGACGATCTGCTCATACCTTTCGCGCCCGGCTTTCGCGCCGAAGACGTATCCGACCCCAAAACCGATAATCAATCCGGCCTTCAACTTCACGTCCAACCTCCGAGGGAATCGAACCATTGTGGCATACGGTGGTATTCTTCCGGCCGCCTTCCGGGGTAGCTCAATTGGCAGAGCGCCGGACTGTTAATCCGTAGGTTGTGGGTTCAAGTCCCACCCCCGGAGCGAAGGTGAATCCCCTGTATTTGCAGGGGATTTCGCTCATTTCGGGTTTTCTGGCCGGGACGGACAGGACACCAATCTGCGGCAACTTCCCTCTCGTCAGCCGCGATGGACTTCATTGGGAATCGTCTGTCCGGTCTGGCCGGTGTCCAGGGGGTGGGGGAGGTGGCTGGTGACTAGTCGAGGGTCGAGACCGTGAGAACTTCGAAAGCGACGGGCAGTGCCCCATAGCGCAGCTTGACGGACAGGTCCTCGGCTTCCTGCTGGGACGACACGGTGATGACCGCCACCCCACCGGTGATACCTTCGTCGGACGTCACCCACGGCGCTGACAGGATCACTCCGTCGAGGACTATGGCAATGCGGCGGCGAGGATCAACGTACAAGTCGTATTGGGCAGACTCCCTCGTCATCGCCTCGAAGGCCCCGGCACCGGCGGAATCGAACGTGAGTTGGATAACCCACTGGTCGGCGGTCGAGTCGAACAGCGGTGTCGCCTCCGATATCTGAGCGCCCGTCAGTGAGGTCGCACCTACCAGAAGGACTTCGTCGACCACCCCGTTTCCCGCATGGGACGCCAGCCAAGCAGACGTCGACGGGTGGTCTGTCATGGTCAATCCCGTGTCAGGATCAACCCTCTCAACGCCACCGGACTCCTCCTCACTTCCTGTGGGGTCCCGTTGATCAAGTACTGGCCGAAGGGACAGCAGGCCGGGCACGGCAATCAAGTCGACTGCTCTCTGGTGATCAACCTCACCCGTCAGGCTCACCGTGAGATTTCGTTCACCCGACCATTCGATTTCGGCTTCCGTGACTCCCGGCATCGACTCGACCCTCGTCTTGATGATTCCGATTGCCTCATCGAGTGACTCCGCAGGGGTGCCTTCCGGGGCCACAAGTTGAATCGAAACCCCAGCCCCGTCTATTCGAGCACTCGGCTCGGTTGAACCGCTACCGCCACAAGCCCCAACCCACAAGGACGCCCCCAGTATCAAGCAGACCGGACGTCTCATACGGACCTCCACTCGTATGACAAGCCGTGTGCCGGGTCGCCCCATCAGGATGCCTCTATCCCTTTGAACGGACTAGAGGCATACGACCCTCAACCTCCTCGACGACCCCTAGCAGCCACCCCGCTGAGTTCGCTCGGTCGCCACACCTGAAGGGCAGCTCCACCGTCGAAACCAGCCTGGGGATTTCTGTTCGCTGGGTACCGCCCCGGTTATGCAGTACGAGCACCCCATCGGATGAATGACGGCTGGAAGGCCGGCACCCGGTTGTCGATAACCCCCACCCCGAGCAAGATGGCTACACAGCCTGGTCGGTAGGTGTTGAGGTCTCGGACGGTTCGCGGGTTCCAACCGAAACCCGAATAGGGAAGGCAATGGGTTGGTCAAAGCCGACCAACGACTGTGTTCGGTCGGCGGTCTTGTCGCTAATGGCTAGGAAGACGAAGGAGAGTGCGTATACAACGAGTATTCCAAATACGATTGTCATCAGAACCCCTATCGGTGCAGCCCCCTCTCAGATTCAAGGGTTGGGCCTTAGGGGCGCCGCTGGGGGAGGTTAAGTCGGCGATAAGGCCACCTGCCCGTTTGCTCGACGGCGGGCACTGGCCCGACCTGGAGACGATCCGGGGCGGATGAGTGGCTCCGATGGCAGCGCGCTGGCAGCCGAGCCGCATAACGCCAGTTCACAGCACCGACGGCGGATAGGCAATCCGTAGGTTGTGGGTTCAAGTCCCACCCCCGGAGCGAAGGTGAATCCCCTGTATTTGAAGGGGATTTCGCTCATTTCGGGGGTATGTCGGTGATGCTCCCAGCGGCCTCGCCGCACGGTACATCTCCGTGCCGATCGAGGAACCGGCCGGGCTGGAGACGGGCCTTCAGCACGAACTTGGGCGACCCGCGGGCCGTACGAGGTTCCCGACTCTTGTTAGGTTTGCCGCATGAAAGACCCCAGCTGGACCGCCGTCGATTACTACCTCGAGAGCCACCTGACCTCCCACGACGGGGACGCAGCCGCGGTGTTGGCGGCCCAGAGGGCCGCCGGGTTTCCGGACATCGCCGTCAGCGCCACCCAGGGCAAGCTGCTCGCGGTCCTCGCCCGTTCCGTCGGCGCGCGCAGGGTGCTGGAGTTCGGGACCCTCGGCGGCTATTCGACGCTGTGGCTGGCCCGGGCTCTCCCGGAGACAGGCGTCGTCGTATCTCTTGAGATGTCGCCCGCGCACGCAGCGGTAGCGCAGGCGAGCCTCGACACGGCCGGGGTCGGCGACCGGGTGGAGATACGGGTGGGTCCGGCGCTCGATAGCCTTCCGGGCCTGGCGGATGAGGATCCCTTCGACCTGGTCTTCATCGACGCTGACAAGGAGAACGGGGTCGCCTACTTCGAGGCCGCTGTGGGTCGAACGAGGCCCGGGGGTCTCATCATCGTCGACAACGTCGTACGAGAGGGACTGGTGGCTGACGAAGCGTCGACCGATAGCCGCGTCCAGGGCTCCCGCAGGGTCATCGAGTTTGCGGCCCACGATCCCCGGGTCGAGGCGACCGTCATTCAGACCGTCGGCAGGAAGAAGCACGACGGGATCCTCATCGCCGTCGTCCTCTGATGGGAACGTGATTGGGGGCCATGGATGTGCCGAAGTGGCACACCCTGGGCACTCGGCGGTTCGGAACGGTCTCATCCCGGTAACCTGCTCCTTTATGAAAAGGGCAGCCGGCTGGACATTGATCGGAATCGCCGCCTGGTTCGGCCTCGGCGTCCTGTTCGCGGCAGGGTCCATTGTTTCCGGCAACACCGGTCGGCCCGGAACCGAGGTGTCGACCGGGACTGCGCTTCTCGCTGCTGCGACTCTCGCGGTCTTCGCATGGACCTTGATCAGAGTCGGACTGCGCCTTCTCAAATCCGATGAGTGACCGCCGGACGGCGGTGAGACTCGGGCAATCACAGGTGGGCTCGTCGGGCGATGGCTGAGTTCGGTTCCCTATTCCACAATCCATCAGTTTCCTGCGAGAATCATCCGCAGTTCACCCGCGAAGGATTCCGATGCCCGGCAACGCCACTTTCGATCTGACCGACACCGCCATAGTTTCCGTCGCGCATGTTGACGCACCTGAAGTGGTCCCATCGTCCCGCTTCGACGAGATTCTGGCCGAGACCTATGAACGCGTCGGCGCCCAACCGGGTCTACTGGAGACGCTCGCCGGCATTCGAGAGCGGCGCTGGTGGCCTGAAGGTCATCTCTACACGGATGCGGCGGCCGCAGCCGGGGCCAAGGCCATCGAAGCCGCCGGGATCCGCGTCGACGAAATCGGTCTCCTCATCGACACCTCGGTTTGTCGCGATCGACTCGAACCGTCGTCGTCGGTAACGGTTCACAACGCTCTGGACCTGCCGAGCTCGTGCCTCAGTTTCGACCTGTCCAATGCGTGTCTCGGCTTCGTCAACGCCCTGCAGCTGGCCGGGAACATGATCGACAGCGGCCAGATCGACTACGCCCTGATCGTCGACGGTGAGGGAAGCCGTGCCGTCCAGGAACGGACACTGGAGAGGCTTGCCGGCGCCGAAGCGACATTGGCCGACCTGTTCGCAGAATTCGCCACGTTGACGCTCGGGTCTGGAGGTGCTGCCGCGGTGATCGGGCGGCACTCCCAGAACCCCGGCAGTCACAAGATCGTCGGTGGGATCGCCAGGGCCGATACCGCCTACCACAGTCTTTGCGTTGGCGACCTCGACGGGATGCGCACAGACACGAGCGCTCTGCTGGATGCCGGTCTGCAAGTCTCCAAACTGGCCTGGGGTGATGCTGCAGAGCGGGACTGGCTCGACCTCGACCGCTACATCCTGCATCAGATTTCACAGGTGCACACGACGATGCTGTGCGAAGCGCTCGGGATCGATCTCGGCAAGGTCCCGCTGACCTTCCCCTTCCTCGGCAACGTCGGCCCTGCGTCGATCCCCATCACGCTTTCCCTCGAAGCCGACTCACTTCGCGCAGGAGAGCGGGTGCTGTTGATGGGGATCGGGTCCGGAATCAATGCATCGGCGATCGAACTGATCTGGTGACGAGCGGTCCGACCGCGCCGGCAGAACTGCCTCCCCCCGGCCTCGTCGGCCTCGATCCGAAGTGGTCGCGCCTGGTGGCAGCAGCCGACTCATCAGGCGTGTCTCGAACCTGGCACCTTCTCGACAATCAGGTCGAGGACCCTGCGGCGACGCTGCTTTGCGTTCACGGCAACCCCACCTGGTCTTACCTGTGGCGTGACGTCGTCGCTCAGGCACCGCCGGGCGTGCGGGTGATCGCAGTCGATCAACTCGACATGGGTTTCTCGGAACGGACGGGGACAGTTCGCCGCCTGGAACAACGGATCGAGGACCTCTGCGCCCTCACCGATGAACTCGGAGTGCAAGGACCGGTGATAACAGTTGCACATGACTGGGGAGGTCCCATCTCGCTCGGATGGGCCCTGCGTCACCGCAGCCGGGCGGCCGGGGTCGTTCTCATGAACACCGCGGTTCACCAGCCGGCCGAGTCGCTGGCTCCTCGATTGATACGAATGGTGCGAGCGCGGTGGCTTCTTCGGCTGGCCTGCGTGGCAACACCCCTGTTTCTGCGCGGGGCCTTGATGCTGGCCCGCCCGCGTCTTCCCCGATCCATCCGTCTGGCCTATCAGGCGCCCTACCGGGGCGCTGGTCGCCGGTCGGCGATCGGAGGGTTCGTCCAGGACATTCCGCTGAGTGAGTCCCATCCGAGCAGGCGATCCCTCGACGCGGTAGCCTCCGGACTCGACCTGCTGGGCGATGTGCCGGCCCTCCTGTTGTGGGGAGCTTCCGACCCCGTCTTCTCGGATCGACACCTTTCCGATCTGGCTTCCCGGCTTCCGAACTGCGAGATCCACCGGTTCGGGGACGCAGGCCACATGATCACGGAGGACAAGGACGTAGCTGCCGCCGTGTACTCCTGGGTCGAGCAACTGAAGGATTCCCAACGGCCTCCGGCATCGACGACGGTTGAACTGGAACCGCTCTGGTCCGGGATCGATCGGCGTGCTGATGATGACGCACCCGCCTTGGTCGACTTCGAGGGTGGAGCGCCCGCCTCGATGTCGTTTAGCGAGCTTGCCGTCGACACCAAACGCGTCGCGGCAGGTCTCGCCGATCTCGGCGTGGCGAAGGGGGATCGTGTCGCGCTGATGGTGCCGCCGGGCATCGACCTGGCGGTCTGCGTTTACGCCTGCTGGCGAATCGGAGCGGTCGTAGTGGTCGCCGATGCCGGGCTTGGTGCTCGAGGTATGAGCCGGGCACTGGCGAGTGCCGAACCGGCCTATCTCATAGGGGTTCCCAGGGCGATTGCAGCCGCCAGGGCCCTGCGGTGGCCCGGCGTTCGCATCTCTACGACGGAGATGGCGGCGCCCAGGAAACGTTTGTTGGGTGTGCTCGCCAGCATCGAGGGTCTGCGGAGCCGCGGTGAGGATCTGCCCGAACCGCCGGAACCGTCCGACTCCGATATGGCCGGTATCGGGTTCACCTCCGGTGCTACCGGACCCGCCAAAGGTGTCGCCTATCGACACAATCAGCTGCAGGCGCAACGAGACTCGCTCGTCGACCTCTACGGCATCACCGGCCAAGATCGTCTGGTTGCCGCTTTCGGTCCGTTCGCACTGTTCGGTCCGTCGATGGGCATCACATCGGTCGTTCCCGAAATGGAAGTGACCTCGCCCGGAAGTCTCACCGCTCCGGCGCTTGCCAAGTCGGTCCAGGCTGTCTCCGCCAACCTCGTGTTCGCTTCGCCGGCTGCATTGCGCAACGTCGTTGCGACCGCCGCCGACATGACTCCCGATGAGGCGGAGGCGTTGCAGGGGGTGCGTTTGCTGATGTCGGCCGGAGCCCCGGTTCCTGCGGAGACATTGCGGGCGGCCGGGATGCTGATGCCGAATGCGGAGGCTCACACGCCGTACGGGATGACCGAGGTTCTTCCGGTGGCGGACATCACCCTTGCCGGAATCGAGGAGGCCGGTTCCGGTGACGGCGTCTGCGTGGGGTTGCCCGTTCCGGGTGTCGAGGTGGCGATCAGCCCGCTCGACCCCGACGGCCTGGCCACCGGCCCGCTGACGAGCCAGAGCGGGGTCGTCGGAGAGGTCTGTATCCGAGCTGCTCACATGCGGGATGGATACGACAAGCTCTGGATCACCGAAGACGCTGCATCTCAGCCCGTCGGATGGCATCGGAGCGGCGACGTCGGTCATCTCGATGAGCTGGGCCGCTTGTGGATCGGGGGCAGGATGGGCCACATAGTGACGACGGCCTCGGGGCCGGTTACGCCGGTCGGGATCGAACACTCAGTCGGCGGGCTTGCCGACGTAGTCCAGGCAGCAGCCGTCGGAGTCGGTCCGGCCGGCACACAGCAGGTGGTTTTAGTCGTGGTGCCCCGCACGCGCACCCGTCGTCCCGGTCTCGCCGGTGAGGACCTCGCCGACCGGGTCCGTGCTCGAGTCGACACGGATGTGGCGGCCGTCCTCACCGTGCCTTCACTGCCGGTGGACAAGCGCCACAACTCGAAGATCGACCGCACTCGGATCTCCCGGTGGGCGGAGGGCGTCCTGTCCGGCGAGCGGATGAGCGGGATATGAAGGTCCTCGTCACCGGTGCCACGAGCCTCGTAGGCCGGTCGCTCGTCGGATTGCTGCAGGGTCGGGGTGATGAAGTGACGGTCTTTCAGCGCCGGCCGAGTGGTATCGGCGTGACAGAACGCCTTGGTGACGTTTCGGATCCGAGAGCGGTTGGCGAGGCGGTTGCCGGGTCCGACGCCGTCGTTCATCTCGCCGCACGGGCCGGCGTTACCGGGCGGTGGGAACAGTTCGAACAGGCCAACGTCGTTGGCACCCGCTGCGTCGTGGATGCCGCCCGTGCTGCCGGAGTCACTCGATTCGTGCACGTTTCGTCCCCGTCGGTGGCGCATACCGGCCGGTCTCTTATCGGCGCAGGAGCAGATGCTGCCGAGCCCGACAGGGTCATAGGTCACTACGCCAGAAGCAAAGCCCAGGCAGAGCTGATAGCCCTCGCGGCGGACGCGCCCGGGATGGCCGTCACGGCCATCCGCCCTCATCTCATCTGGGGCCCGGGTGATACCCAGTTGGTGGCGAGGATCGTCGCAAGGGCGAAAGCCGGCCGCCTTGCCATCGTGGGCACGGGTGCCGCGCTGATCGACACCACCTATGTCGACAACGCAGCCGACGCCCTGGTGGCAGCGCTCGACAGAGCCCCACAGATCGCCGGTCGGGCCCTGGTCGTCACCAACGGGCAGCCGCGGCCCGTGCGAGAGTTGTTGAACCGGATCGTCCTCGCCGCCGGTCTGGAACCGCCGCAGGTCACGGTGCCCTACCCGGTGGCGCGGGCGGGCGGGTTGGTCGTGGAGAAGATCTGGGAGCGTCGGGATAGGCCGGACGATCCGCCGTTGACCAGCTTTCTCGTCGAGCAACTCGGGACTGCGCACTGGTTCGACCAGCGAGAGACCCGGCTCGCCCTGGACTGGAAGCCGGCAGTCAGCCTCGAAGAGGGTTTCCGGCGACTCCGCGCCCACTTCGAGTCGGCCTAGAAAGGCCGGTACTCACCCTTTTCGCGCGACATTCGGCACTCATAGGGTCAGAATGTCGCGCGAAAAGGGTTCGTGGGTGTCGCCTTCCCTTCAATCGAGTGACGCGATTCGCTCCAGAAGGAGCCCGGCGAATCGTTCGGAGTCCACAGCCGTTCCGACCCTTGCATTCGGTTCTCTGCCGGTGACGTGGTACCGGTCGACCAGGGTTCTGCCGGCCGACGGTCCGTCGGTTGTGTCGATCTCAACCGCGAATGCTTCGGTCTTCACCAGGTCGGGCCGTATCACGTGGGCCACCGCCAGCGCATCATGGATGGGTGCGCCGTCGAATCCCATCCGCCGCCGGTAGTTGGCCACGAAGAAATCGAGGAGCCCTGCTACGAAGGCGCCTGCGCGTCCGGTCGGCCGCAACTGTTCGGCGTTTTCGATCGTCAGCCTGGCACGGTGAGTGACGTCCAATCCGATCATGGTGATGTCGATGCCGGATCGGAAGACAATGGCGGCAGCTTCAGGGTCCACGTAGATGTTGAACTCGGCGGCCGGTGTGATGTTGCCCAGACCGATCGAACCTCCCATCAGCACGATCCTTTCGATCCGCGTGGTCAGCTCCGGATGAGCGGTGACCAGCCTGGCGATGTTGGTCAGAGGACCGACCGGGATCAACGTAACGGGTTGGTCGGAAGCGGCGAGTGTCCGGGCGAGGAAGGCGACCGCTCCGAGTTCGTGCGGCCGGGTGGTCGGCTCCGATATGTCGGGGCCGTCGAGCCCGGTCGCTCCGTGAACGTGCTCGGCGGTCACGAGATCCCGCTCGAGGGGGGCTTCTGCACCGGTCGCAACCGGCACATCGGTTCTACCTATCAGTTCGAGGACCGCCAGCGCGTTGCGGGTGGTCTTGTCGATTGTGGCGTTGCCGGCGACGGTCGTCACGCCGACCAGGTTCACCTCGGGGCTGGCCGCGGCCAGCATCAAGGCGATGGCGTCATCGTGCCCAGGGTCACAGTCGATCACAATCGGGATCCGGATCACAACAGGTCCTCGACCATCGCCAGGTGAGGCAACGAGGGTTGTGCCCCGCGAACAGTGGTTGCCAACGCTCCGGCGATGACGGCCCTTTGCAATGATTGCTGCTCGCGGTGGCCGGCAACCAGGGACGCGACCATCGCCCCGACGAACGCATCCCCGGCGCCGACGGTGTCCACCACTTCAACCGGGGGTGGTTCCGCCGAACCGATCTTGTGTCCGGCCCGGTATAGCCGGGCGCCGGCGCTGCCCATCGTGATCGCAACGAGGCCGCCGGTCATGTGAATCCCGTCTCCGAGTTGCCGGGCCTCTATCTCGTTCACAACCAGCAGGTCGACCGTCTCGAGCAGTCCATCCGGCAACGGGCGGACCGGGGCGGCATTTAGGCAGAACAGTCCGTTGGCTCGTCGCCCCGCCTCTGCGACGACTTCGAGAGGGATCTCGAGCTGGCAGATCAGGGCATCCTCATCGCCGGTGTGCACATCGTCGGGCGTCATCATGCGGTTGGCGCCGGGTGCAACCACGATCTGGTTTTCGCCGTCGGCGTCCACCACGATCATCGCAACGCCGGTGGCCGCCGTCTCGTCGACCTTCACGCCGTCGAGGTTCACGCCTTCGGCTCGCAACAGGGCAAGTGCTTGGGCGGCGTTCGAGTCGGATCCCACCCGTCCGATCATTGCCACTTCGGCTCCCATGCGGCGGGCGGCGAGAGCCTGGTTGGCGCCCTTTCCCCCCGGGTGAGTTGCGAGTACTGCGTCGGTGACGGTCTCGCCCGCAACGGGCAGCCGCGGCGCAGACGCGATCAGGTCGAGGTTCACGCTGCCGATGACCGTTATCGAGTTCACGACATGAGGCTAGAACATCGACGTTTGGTGGATGCAGGGATCCCGGTACCGTCTCTAGGGTGACCGGTAGCGAGGTAGCAGTTCCTCGCGACGTGCCCCGGTGTCGGGAGCCGAGCAGCCGCCCTGTTCGATGTGAGAGGAACCCGAGATGACCGACTACATGAGTACCGAAACCCCGGCAGTTGTAGAACGCGACAAGCGCCACCACGTTCACCCCTATCAGGTGTTCGACACGTTTGCCGAGGATGGCGCATTGCCCATTGCCTCCGGCGTTGGTGCCTATATCACCGACACCGACGGCAAACGCTATGTGGATGCGGTCGGTGGGCTCTGGTGCACGAACATCGGTCTGGGCCGCGAGGACATGGTCGAAGCCATTGCCGATCAGGTCCGGCGGCTCGCCTACTCGAATCCCTTCGTCGATATGACGCACATTCCGGCTGCCGACCTCGCCACCAAGCTGGCAGAACTGGCGCCCGGCGATCTCAACCACGTGTTCTTCTGCACCGGCGGATCAACCGCCAATGATCAGGCGTATCGGATCGCCCAGTTCTATCAAGCCGTGCGAGGCAAGCCGGAGAAGAGGCACATCATCTCGCGGGTCGATGCCTATCACGGTCAGACCTACGCCTCCGTTTCCATCGGCGGGAAGCCGGGTGATCGAATCGAGGAGTTCGAGTTCTTGGACAACGTCCATCATCTCAGCTCGCCGAATCAGTACCGCTACGGGAGGGGCCTCTCGGAGAAGGAGTTCGGTGCCCGGCTGTTCGCAGAGTTCAAAGACAAAGTCACAGAACTGGGTGGCTCCGAGAAGGTCTCGGCCTTCTTCGCCGAACCGATCATGGGTGCCGGCGGAGTAATTCCTCCGCCGGACAATTACCTCAAGAGTATCTGGGAGTACTGCCGGGAAAACGACATCCTCTATGTCTCCGACGAGGTCGTCACAGGCTTCGGTCGATTGGGAGAGTGGTTTGCCTCGGAGAAGCTATTCGGCATCCAGCCCGACATCATCACGTCGGCGAAAGGCCTCACCTCCGGCTACATACCACTCGGGGCGACCATCTTCTCGGACGGGATCTTCGACGTCATCTCGGATCCGGGCCGGGGTCGCTATCTGCCGATGGGTCTCACGTACGCCGGGCATCCGGTGGCCTGTGCCGCGGCGCTCAAGAACATCGAGATCATCGAGAACGAGGGCATCCTCGAGCACGTGCGCGACGTCGGTCCCTACCTGATCGAGCAACTCGAAACACTCAAGGATCTTCCGATGGTCGGCGACGTGCGTGGCTCGCATCTGATGGTTTGCATCGAGTTCGTCCGCGACACTGCGACCGGAGAGCCTTATCCCTACCAGATCGACATCGGCAAACGTGTTTCCAACGAGTGTGACGAGCTGGGGTTGATGGTGAGGCCGGTTGAGAACCTCAACATCATGTCGCCCCCGCTCATCATCACGCACGATGACGTGGATTTCATTGTTGAGACACTCCGCACCGCCATTCCTCTCGCCCACACCCAAGCAGAGGAAATGATTGCCGGAGCGTAGCGACCTCGTCGTGCCTCACACGGCCGGGCACCCCGGTTGGTTGCCTCTGTCGACACGGATCGGTATTCTGCCTATCGCCCGATAGGTTGGGAGTGTCCAGGGAAGGGACGAAGAAGTGCCGGCCGAGCCTCCCATGACCGTCACCACCCACGACGCCCGCAAGTGAACCCCCGGCGCGTCGATCAGATCATCCTTCACCTGGCCGTCGCGGCCAACACGATCGGGTTGGGTGTCATCATCGCGCTGCTGGCAGACTTGCAGGAGGCCTACGACCTGCCGACCGCCGGGCTCGGGTTGGTGGCCGGTGCCGCCTTCATCACCGCCTTCATCGGGTACGTCTGGTTGTCCCGCTATGCCGATCGGGGCCATGCAAAGACCATGTTGATAGTCGGTACGCTGGTCGGTGCGTTGGCCTTGGTTCTGGCCGCATACGCCAGAGGACTGTGGACACTCGTGTTCGCCAGGGCGATGCTCGGCTTCGCTGAAGGGGCGTTCGTCCCTGCCGCCCGACGAGTGGTACTGGACTGGTCGCCCGGACGTCCGGGCGAGGTCCTCGGGCGAATCCTCGCCGCCTCGGTCGCGGGTTTCGCGCTGGGTCCGGTCATTGGTGCCCTGCTTGCCGAACGGTTTGGCCTGCGAGTCCCCTTCCTCGTTCCGGCTGCCGTCCTGCTCCTCGCAGTCCCCGTGGTCACGAGGCTGCGAGCGCCGGAGCCGTTGCCGATCTTCGAGGAACGCAGCTTCCTCAGTTTGCTCGGCAATCGACTAGTCCTCGCCGGGGTGGTCTTCGGAGCGATCGAGTTCGCCACTCTGGGATCGTTCGACGCAGTCTGGGCCCGTCTGCTCACGGATCAGGGCGCATCGACGTTGTTCGTCGGAGGTTCATTCACGCTGATGGCTCTGCCGCTGGTGGTTTTCTCCGTCAGATTCGGCCGGCTCGTCGACCGGAAGTCTTCCGCCTTGGTCGCCTCGTTCGGCATACTGGCAGTTGCTCCTGCCGTTCTCGCCTACGGTTGGCTGAATCTGCCGGTGGCGCTCGGGGCGGCCGGCATCGTTCACGCGGTGGGGAGCTCGGCACTCAGCCCGGCGGCCGCGGCACTGGTTGCCAAAGGGAGTCCTCCGGACATGGTGGCGCGCGGCCAGGGCCTTCTGGAGGCCGTCGGGTTTCTGGCTGCCGCAGCAGCGGCCGTCCCGTCGGGTTGGGCCTATGAAACGATCGGCCGGGCGACCTGGTTCAGCCTGATGTGCTTTGTCAGTGTTGCCATCTTCACAGCCGGATGGCTACTGGCACGGAGCCGCCCTTGACGCCCGTTGGGGAGGGCCGCTCCTTCGGCGACAAGAAATCACGCGACAAGGGCTGATCGGCGAGTTGTGTCGGTAGGATGGCGAAGAATTAGCCCTCGAGGAGGCCACGTGCTTAACGGCTACGCAGGAAAAATCCTTCACGTTGACCTGACGACAGGTTCGCTCGAAATCGAGGAACCCCCAGAAGACCTGTACCGCACCTACATGGGCGGCAGCGCTCTCGGTCTCTATTACCTGTTCCAGAACACTCCTGCGGGCGCCGACCCCTTTGGACCGGAGAACACACTCTCATTCATGCTGTCCGGCATCACCGGCGCTCCGATCGCCGGGCAGAGCCGGGCGACCGTGGTCGCCAAGTCACCGCTGACCGGTGGAGCCGGAGACAGTCAGGCTGGGGGGTTCTGGCCGGCCGAACTCAAGTTCGCCGGATTCGACGGCATAGTGATCAAGGGCACGTCGCCAAAACCCGTGTATCTCTGGATCAATCAGGGCGAGGTCGAACTGCGAGATGCCGGCCACCTGTGGGGCAGGCGTACTCTCGAGGTGGAGGAGATCCTCAAAGAGGAACTCGAAGACAGCCGTATACAGATCGCACAGGTCGGACCCGCCGGCGAGAAACTCGTGCGTTTCGCGGCAATCATGAACATGGCGACCCGAGCCCATGGCCGCACCGGAATGGGAGCGGTGATGGGTAGCAAGAAGCTCAAGGCGATCGTGGTCCGCGGCGGGAAGAAGAAGCTGTCGATGGTCGATCCGGAGGCCGTTCGGGCGATCATGCAGCCGTCGATTCCCGCCATCCGCGAGGACGAGGACGTCTGGGACCTGGCCAAGAACGGAACCCTTGGAATCCTGGAGGGTCAGAATGCCGTTGGCGGCCTTCCGACCCGTAACTACATGAGCGGATGGATGGGCTACGACCGTGCTGCCGCCATCGGCGGCGAGCGCCTGTTCAACGAGTTTCTACGCGGCGCCGACGAGGACAATCAGATGAAGCTGGGTCGGGAGACCTGCTATTCCTGCGCGGTGCGCTGCAAGCGGGTCGTCGAGACCGAATGGCAGGGGCGCAAGGTCGACCCCAAGTCGGGTGGCCAGGAGTACGAGACGAGCGCCACGTTCGGTTCTTACTGCGAGATCGACGATATACAGGCCATCTCGTATGCCAACCAGCTGTGCAACGAGTACGGCGTCGATACGATCGCAGCCGGAGCGACCATGGCCTTCGCCATCAACTGTTTCGAAGACGGCCTGATCACAACGGAGGACACCGGCGGCATCGAGCTCGGCTGGGGCAAGGCCGAGGCGATGATCGCCATGCTGGAAAAGACCCTGGAACGTGAGGGTTTCGGTGACATCCTCGCCGAAGGCTCGGAACGGGCCGGTTTCCACATCGGCAACGGAGCGGAAGATCTGGTGATAGCGACCAAGGGCGCGGAACTCCCGGCACATATGCCACAGCTGAAGCCTTCGCTGGCCGTGATCTATGCCGTGAATCCCTTTGGGGCCGATCATCAATCAAGCGAACACGACGCCAACTACACGCCGGAGATCGTCGCCGATTCGCCTGAGAAATACGGCAAACGGGCAACCGACCTCGGGTTGCACAACCCTCAGCCGGAAGATGTTCTGAATGACGCCAAGGTCGAGTACGCCCTGACCACCCAATACGCGTTCTCCGCGATGGACACGGCCAACGTTTGCCAGTTCGTATTCGGGCCGGGGTGGGAACTCCTCGGGATGCACGAGCTCGCGGATCTGATCACCGCAGTGACCGGTGCTGAGACGACGGTCATGGATCTGCAGGAGATCGGCAAACGCCGGCTCAACATGCTGCGGGCGTTCAACGCCCGGGAGGGAATCACCCGGGAACGGGACACTCTTCCGAAGAGACTGTTTGAGCCCCTGGCCGGAGGGCCTTCCGACGGGAAGGTCGTGGACCGCGCCGAGTTCGAGGCGGCGCTCGAGACCTACTACGAGATGGCCGGCTGGGATCCCGTCACCGGGAATCCGCCCCGTTCGACCCTCGAGCCGCTCGGTCTGGGGTGGATTGCAGACAAGCTGGGTGTCTGAGTGATTCGCATGGGTCGGTCTCTTCGTGTTCTGATGCTGGGCGCCGTCCTGGTCCTGGTGAGTGCGTGCTCGGAAGGAGGGACCGGGACGACGCAGGCCCCTACTGCCGATGTCGTGGTGCGGGTTGTGTCCGGCGGTGAGGTGTTGGCCGACTGGACGCTGGCCGACCTGGAGGCTTCAGTCGGGTTCACCGAGTTGACGGTCGACGGTGACCTGCAGTCGGGCCCGCTTCTCCTCGACGTGCTGGAAGCTTCCGGCGTCGGTGATTGGGAATCCGGCAGGGTATTCGGCATGGGCGAGGGCCGGGTGTTCGAAGTCGCACTCGACATCGATTCGGGCGAGGTCGACCATGGGTGGATACTGGATGTCACCAACAAGGGAACGCTCAAGCTCGCGTCCGCGAACCTTCCGAAGGACCGGTGGGTGAGGGATGTCGGTGAGATCAGCTTTCCCTGAGACGTGGACCGTCGGCATAGACGACACCGATATGCCCGGCATCGGCGGAACCGGCCGCCTGGCACGCCGGATTGCCGCCGAGATCGAGGCTCTCGGTCTCGGCCGTTCATTGGGAGTGACCCGCCACCAGTTCTACGAAGGTCCGGGAGTGCCCAAGACGGCCCGGAACTCTGCGGCGGCGATCGTGTTCGACGGCGTCGGCAATGCCTCCGAACTCTTCGAGTCGGTGTGTGCGATTGTTGCGAGAGAGTCGATTGAAGGGTCCGACCCGGGTGTGGCGATAGGTCGGGAAGCGTCCGTCGAGCTGGTTGGCTTCGCGCGTCGCGCGCAGACCGCTCTGGTCATGCAACAGGAGGCGCGCCGCCTGGGTGCGACGCATGGCGCGGGCTTGGCCGGCCTCGGTGGCACCGATGATGGGGTGATCGGTGCGCTGGGCGCGATGTCTCTCCGGATCGACGGAAACGACGGACGCTATGTCGATCTTCCTGGGATAAGACGAGTCGGCGGTGTCATGACGATCGCCGAGGTCCTCGAACTGACGGGAATAGTCGAAGTCGTCGACCTTCTCGCTGAGGAATCACCGCAATCCACAGGTAAGCTCGATCTCGGAGATTGGGTTCGGCCCCGGTTGATTGGAGGCCGTCCGGTTGTGGTAGCGACACGCGCCGGGGAGATGTGGGTCAATGCAGACTTTAGAAAGAAGTAGCAGAACCGAACGGCGATCAGCCGCCGCCGATGTCTCGGTGGCGCTGGCCGTCGGTCTCGTAGCGACGCTCGCCAAGCGCCATCTGGATTTCCATCTGGGGATCCCGGGACACGCCGGCGTTGGCTGGATTGCGGTGCTCGTGTTCGGCCGGCTGATCAACGGTCGACCCGGGATGGCGACGTTGGCCGGGCTTTCCATGGGACTCTGGGGAATACCGGTCGGCCTCGGCCACTCCATTGCCTACAACTCGCTTCTCTACGGGATGGCGGGAGGGCTCCTCGACTCGGGTGCCCTGCTGCGCCTGCCTTTGCGGAGGGCCTGGGGCGCCGCTCTTGCCGGACTCGCCGTGCATCTGGCCAAGTACGGGTTCATCTTTGCCAATGCGGCCCTGTCGGGCTTTCTCAAGAGGGTCGAAGTGTTCGGCTTCTTCCGGGCACTGGCAAACCATCTGGTGTTCGGGGCACTCGGCGGCTTGCTGGGTTGGGCGGCGTGGAGATTCGGCCGGAAGCTGCCGCCGTCCCGCCTTCGCAACGTCCGCTCCTGAAGATGGTCACCGTCCGGCTACCTGCCCAACTCGACCGATACACACAAGGGCAGCGTTACGTCGAAGTCGAAGCGGCCACCGCAGATGCGGCTCTGCGGGCGGTAGCCGCCGAGCATCCGGACCTGCAGATCCGCCTGTTCGACGAGGACGGCCTCCTGCACCGGCACCTCCTGGTCATCGTCGGTGATCGTGAGCGGGCGCGAGAGGACCTGGCGGCGCTCATCTTGCCGGACGGCTCGGACCTCACCGTTCTCATTGCCGTCTCCGGCGGTGCCGAGGACGTCCGGATGCGCGGATTTCGGGAACGGGAGACGGTGGAGGCGGCGCTGCGAGCTGCTCTCGACGGAGTGGTTCCCCTCGCAGGAGAGGCCGTGTCGCTGTTCCAGTGCAACGGCCGTGTGCTGGCGGAGTCTGTCGTGAGCACCTGCAACGTTCCTGCTTTCCGTCGTGCCACGATGGACGGCTACGCGGTTCGGGCCGCCGATACATTCGGGACTTCGCTCTACAGTCCCACCGTGCTGTCGCTGGCCGGAACCTCGATGCCCGGGGTCGGGTCGACGGGAATCGTCGGGTCCGGCTTCGCCATGCGGATCATGACCGGCGCTCCGGTGCCCGACGGCGCCGACGCCGTTCTGCGGGCTGAGGATGCTCGTGAAGTCGACGAGCGGGTCGAAGTGCTGGCGCCGGTTGCCACGGGAAAGAACGTCGGACGGGTGGGGGAGGACGTCGAGGCCGGCTCGGCCGTCCTGCCTGGCGGCCGGAGGCTGCTTCCGCAGGACGTCGGACTCCTCTCCTCGATCGGCCACGATCCTGTCCTGGTTTGCCGGCAACCCGTGGTCAGGATCATCGTCTCCGGGGATGAACTCGTAGCACCGGGCGGACGGCCCGATGCTCTCCGGATCGTCGACAGCAACTCGCCGATGCTCGACGGACTCGTGCGCCGCGACGGCGGCCTCCCCGACATCGTCCGGCTGGCGGACGACGAGGACGAAATGCGTGCCGCGCTGGGTCGCCCTGGAGCCGATGTGATCATCACCGCCGGCGCGGCCTCGGTCGGGACCGAGGACAGGACACCCCTCCTCGTAGACGAGTTGGGCGAACTACTCGTCCACGGTGTGGCCATGCGCCCTTCGTCGCCTGCGGGAGTCGGCCGGATCGGTGACGCCAGGGTCTTGCTCCTGCCGGGCAATCCGGTGTCGTGTCTGGTCGCCTACGACTTCTTCGCCGGTCCGGTCATCCGAGTCTTGGGCGGGCTTCAGCAGGCCTGGCCTTATCCGATTGTCAGGCTTCCACTCGCCTCCAGGCTCGTTTCCCAGATCGGCCGGACCGATTACGCCAGGGTGCGTATCGAGGAGGGACGGGTTGTGCCTCTGGGCATTTCGGGAGCCTCGGTTTTGTCTTCTGTGACCGCAGCAGCCGGGTTCGTGGTGGTACCGGCCGGACTGGAAGGTTACGCCGAGGGCACTGAGGTCGAAGTGCACGTCTACGACCCGGCGTCCATCTCATGAGGCAGCGCCAGTTCCTGGACGTCGTCGACGAATCGGTAGCGCACCAGCGTTTCGACGAAGCCTGTTCGCACCTCGAGCCCCGTCACGAGACGATTTCGTTGAACGACGCGCTCGGACGGGTGCTGGCAACCGACGTGCTGGCAACTGTCGATGTGACCGCCTT
>DATIPS010000015.1 GCA_035471805.1 Acidimicrobiia bacterium
TGGTCGATTCCAGTGCCCATCAGATAGCGCTCGTATGAACCTGCCGCGTTCAGGGTGGTGAACTCGCCTCGCTCGGCGGTCAGCTCCTCGAGGCGGCTCGCATACATCTCCATCGAGTCCGTCCCGACGGTGATGATCACGTCGTTGGCGCCGAGTTCGTAGTACTTGGCCATCTTGACGGCCGACAGCATGTTGCCGACACCGGAGATACCGAGCAACGGCAGTTTCTCTATGACGTCGTCCGGCACACCTCGATCGGCGAGATGGGCGACCCCGGCCGGTTCGTTGAACAACCGGATGAGGCTCATCGTCGCTTCGTCGTCGAGGCCGATGGCGAGGTCGGTGTTCCGAACGTTGTGTACCCACGGGATGTGCTTGTCGCCGATTCCTTCGATCCGATGCTCGCCGAAACCGTTGTAGAGCATGGTCGGGCACTGCGCTGCCTCTCCCGCCGCGATCTTCGATGTCGGATACACCTGCTTCAGGTAGTCGCCGGAGCCGATCGTCCCGGCAGAGCCGGTTGTCAACGTGACCCCCCGGAAGACGTCCTTCGGACCCATCACCGCCTCGAGTACCTCGGCCATGGCCGGTCCGGTGACCGCGTAGTGCCAGAGGTAGTTGCCGAACTCGTCGAACTGGTTGAAGATCATGAGATCTTGGCCTGAGGCACGAAGCTCGTTGCACTTGTCGAAGATCTCCTTGACATTCGACTCGGAGCCCGGAGTCTTGATGATCTCGCCGGCGACCGACTCCAGCCACTCGAACCGTTCCCGGCTCATGCCTTCCGGCAGGATCGCAATGGACTCGCACCCGAGCAGGTTCGAGTCGTAGGCGCCACCGCGGCAGTAGTTGCCCGTGGAAGGCCAGACGGCCTTGGTCCTCGCCGGATCGAACTGACCGGTCACCAGCCTGGGCACCAGGCATCCGAAGGCCGCACCGACCTTGTGCGCGCCGGTGGGGAACCACTTCCCTTCGAGGACGAGGATGCGGGCTTTCGTTCCGGTCAGCTCGGGAGGTAGCTCGAGGAAGTTGACCGGGCCGTACCCGCCGCCCGCCGGTGTCGGCGCGTTGTGCCAGTTGATACGAAACAGGTTGCGGGGGTCGAGGTCCCACAATCCGACCTCGCTCAGCTCCCGCTTGACCGAATCGGGGATGAGCGAGGGGTCCCGCATCTGCTTGAAGGTCGGAATACGAATCGCCTTCTCGCGTGCGACCTTGACGGCCGACTCCAGCGTCGCTTCGTGCATGGTGAGATCGATCATGTCAGTCCTTAGCCGTTAGTCGTTGGCCCTCTGAGCAAGGGCGTCTTTCAATGCTTCGAGGGTCGGGGCAATCACCATCGGTTCGGTGCCGGCGGCCGTGACCGCCTTCATCGCAGAAGCGACGTCTTTCAAACCGCTACCGGTGGAGAGGACCACGACGCGATCGGACGCTCCGACGAAGCCGCGCTGAACTGCGGCTTTCAAACCGGCATAGGCTGCCGCTCCGGCAGGCTCGGCGAACACACCGGAACCGCGTGCGAGCAGCGGAACCGCCGCGAGAATCTCGTCGTCCGATACACGCAGGTAGGCCCCATCGGTGTCTCTGACCGCAGCCATTGCCTTGATCCGGTCGCGCGGCAGATCGGCGCTGATGGAATCGGCGACCGTGTCGGCGGCAATCGGTGGTTTGGTCAGGACGTCTTCGTCATTCTCGAAGGCCTGGACCAGATAGTCGCTGCCGGCAGCCTGAATCCCGAAGATACGCGGACTGCGGTCTATCCACCCCAGCCCCAGCGCATCCTTCATCGCTTTGTGGATACCGCCGATTATCGACCCGTCGCCGACACTCACGAAGACCGCATCGGGCACTTCCCACTCGAGTTGCTCCAGGATCTCGAGCCCAGCGGTCTTCTTGCCCTCAGTCATGTAGGGGTTGAAACCGGTGTTGCGGTTGTACCAGCCGTACTCTGCCGAGGCCTTCATGCACAGGTCGAAGGCGTCCCCGTAGTTGCCCTGCACGAGAGCGACGGTGGAACCATATGCAAGAAGTTGTGCGATCTTGGCCTGCGGCGCCGACTCGGGCACGAAGATGACGTTCTTCTGTCCGACGGAAGCCGACAGGCCGCTCAAGGCTGCTGCGGCATTTCCCGTGCTGGCCGTCGTCACGACCTCTGCCCCTGCTTCCCCGGCTTTGACGATCGCCATCGCGCTGGCCCGATCCTTCAGTGACGCCGTGGGTTGCCGTCCTTCGTCCTTCACCCACACCTTTGCCAGGCCGAGCGCGCCGGCGAGCCTCGGGGCGTCGTAGATCGGAGTCCACCCGACCGTGAGCGGCGGGACCACCGCATCGGCGGCGACCGGCATGACGGGGCGGTACCGCCACATGGTCATGTTCCGGTCGGCGGCCAGGGATTCCCTCGAGAGGCGCTCCCCTACCAGGTCGTAGTCGTAGCGAACGTCGAGGATTCCTTCGTTGCCGCATTCGCGACAGACGTACCCGGCGTATTCGGCCGGGTACGCCTGTTCGCAGATCACACAGACGAGGCCCGTCACGTGCTCCAGACGACCGTCAGTCATGAACGATACGAGTTCCGGTCGCGCCTGCAACGGCGAACTCGAGATTGGTCGGGTTGGTGATCAATGCTTCCTTTCCGCCTGCCTCGAGGAACTGCACGACGGCTCGCATCTTCGGAGCCATCGAACCTTCTGCGAAGTGACCGCCGTCCTCGAGGTACGCCTTGACCTCCGAAAGCGTCAGACGGTCTACCCACTGCTGATCCGGCTTCCCGAAGTTGAGGGCGACCTTCTCGACCGCAGTTGAGATCAGCAGCATGTCGGCGTCGATCAAGTTGGCGAGCAGCGCCGAGGCGAGGTCCTTGTCGATCACGGCGGCAACGCCGTACAAGTCGCCGTTCTCGTCCGCGACCACCGGTATCCCGCCGCCGCCGACGCAGATCACCACCACACCGGAGTCGATCAGCTGCCGGATCACGTCGATCTCGACAATCCGCTGTGGCTGCGGAGAGGCGACCACTCGACGCCACCCGCGCCCGGCGTCTTCCTTGATCGCCCAACCTTCCTCGTCACGACGCCGCTTTGCCTCTTCTTCCTCGAGGAAGGTCCCGATCGGCTTTGACGGGTTCAGCATGGCCGGGTCTGTGGCGCTCACTTCGACTTGCGTGACCACCGTGACGACCCGCTTGTCGATGCCCATCGCCCGGAAGTCGTTGATCAGGTTCTGCTGCAGGGCATAGCCGATTGCCCCCTGCGTGTCGGCCCCGGCGACATCCATCGGAATCTCGTGCAGTTCCCCACGGGCGAGCTCGGAACGTCGCATGATGAACCCGACTTGCGGGCCGTTGCCGTGAGAGATCGCGACGTCCCATCCGTCCTTGACCAGCTGCGCTATGTGCTGATCGGTTTCGGCGGCGGCGTTGTACTGATCCTGAACGGTTTGGTGGTCTTTGTCCGCGATAAGGGAGTTGCCACCGATGGCAATGACGACTTTGGGCATTACTCCATCACTCCGAGGACCGAGGCGAGGAGGGCCATACGCATCACGACGCCGTTGTATGCCTCTTGCCAGTAACGGGCGTGCTTGAGCTGGTCCACCTCCGGGAGCAGCTCATCCATCCGTGGCAGCGAGTGGAGAATGATCGAGTCACCCTTGGCCCGCTTCATCACCTCTTTGGTGATCTGGTAGTTGGAGGGGGTCATCCCGTACTCGTCCTGCTTCTCCTGACGGGACTGGGTGTAGTCGGGTTGCACGACCGGCTCCATGTAGATGACGTCGGCCTCGTGAATCACCTGGTCGATGTGCTCGGCGATCCGGTAGCTCGTGCCCTTCTCGTCGAGTTCCGCCAGGAACTCGGGAAGCGGCGCCATCTCCTCCGGCGCCAGGATGACCATCTCTGCATCGAACTGGGACAGGGCGTAGCCGAGGGAATGCATCGTGCGCATACGGTGATCACCGATGGCGACAAATGTCTTCCCGTCGATTGAACCCATCTCCGACTGGACCGTGTACAGATCGGTCAGAACCTGCGTGGGGTGCTCTCCCCAGCCGTCTCCGGCGTTTATGACGGGAATCGACGCCCACTTGGCGGCCTCATGCGGCGCGCCCTGCTGGAAATGGCGCATGACCAGGACATCGCCGTAATACTCGAGCATGTGAACGGTGTCCTTGATGGACTCCTGATAGAAGTCGCCTGCACGGGTCATCTTGGCATCGGAGAAGCCGGTGACATGTCCGCCGAGACGATGCATAGCGGCCTCGTGAGCGAGTCGGGTACGAGTCGACGGCTGGTAGAAGGCGGTGACCAGCGTCTTCTCGGACAGAAGATCGATGTTCCGGCGTTCACGGGCAACGGGCTCGAGTTCGTCTGCAATCTGGAAAAGGTGCTCGAACTCATTCCTCTCGAAATCCCTGAGCGAAAGGATGTCTCTTCCGGCAAAGCTGCGCATTTGGCACTCCTGCTCTATGTCGTGTGGATTCTCCGGAGGCCCCTCATTTGCCTCCACCCGAATAGGGGTGGACAGCCGGGAAGGCCTCCTGTACGATTTGTCATACAATCATACAACAGTATCACTGGACGTGCTACCCGTACCCTCATGATCACTCGCAGCCCCTCCCTCACCGACCAGGTCAAAGCGCACCTCAAGGAGCGCATTGTCTCCGGTGCGTTCGAGGAAGGTCGGATTCCGTCTGAGATCGAGTTGGCCAACGAACTCGGGGTCAGCAGGACGACTATTCGAGACGCGCTGAGCAGGCTCGAAAACGAAGGATCGATCTATCGGAAGCAGGGCGCCGGCACCTTCGTCAACGAACCGGGGCTCCAGATCAAATCCCGACTCGAGGAGATGTGGTCTTATGAGGAAGTGCTCCGCGATCACGGGTTCACACCCTCCATCCGTGTCGTTGCCGTCACTTCTGAGCCGGCAGCCGAGCCGCTGGCAGCGGATCTCGAAATCGAACCCGGGGAGCAACTGCTGGTGGTCGAGAAGGTCTTCCTCGAGGATGATCTTCCCGTTGCCTTGACGTACAACCGGGTGCCCGCGCGGCTCGTTTCCGGCGAGATCGCGGAAGTTGAGGGAGCCCTGCCCCTCTACGACCTCCTCGACCGCCACTGCGATCGGCAGCTCTCCTACTACCTGTCCGAGATCGTCCCGGTCGCCTTGCCGACTCATGAAGCTGCGGAGTTGGGAGTCCCCCGCCGCACGCCGGCGCTCAGTTTCGAGGAGATCGGTTTCGACCAGAACAACGACCCGGTCGCTCAATCCACCTCTTTCTTCCGTGATGACCTGCTCCGTTTCCGTCTGATCAGGCGGAAAGCCGGGGCTTGACCGATACCCAAAGGAGCATCGATGCAAACCTATCTGCACGGTCGAGACATGATCACCACCCAGGAATGGACCAAGGACGAGCTCGACACGGTGATCGACGTCGCCCTCGACCTGAAACGGCGCCGCGCCCTCGGCGAGCAGCACGCACTCCTGAGCAACAAAGTCCTGGCAATGCTGTTCTTCTTCTCGAGCACGAGAACCCGAGCCAGCTTCGAGGCGGGTATGGCCCAGCTCGGCGGGCACGCCATGTTCCTCGACAGCACCACCACGCAGATCGGCCACGGCGACACGTGGAAGGAGATCGGCGAGATCCTCGGACGTTACGACGACGGCATCGCCATCCGCAACGTCGACTGGGGTATCGGCAACAAGTACATCCGTGCAGTCGCCGAGGCGAGCCGCACTCCCGTCCTCAACATGCAGTGCGACGTGTACCACCCGTTCCAGGCACTCGCCGACCTGCTCACGGTCATCGAGCAAAAAGGCGACCCGCGCAAGCTCACCTTCAACATGAGCTACGCGTACGCGGCCAGCTATCAGAAACCCATCAGCGTTCCGCAGAGCGTCATCCTGCTGATGACCCGTTACGGCGCCAACGTTCGCCTCACGCGGCCACCCGAGTTCAAGCTCATGCCCGAGATCGTCGCCCAGGCAGAAGAGAATGCCAGAGCAGCACACGGCAGCTTCGAGATCCTGGAGGACTTCGAGGAAGGGATGCGAGGCGCCGACGTCGTCTACGCCAAGGCCTGGGGTTCGATGCTGACCACGTCCGATCATGAGGAGTCGGCCAGGATCTCTGGTAAGTACAAGGACTGGATCGTGGACGCCCGCCGCATGGAAATGGCCGACCAGGACGCGATCTACATGCACCCGCTTCCGGCCGACCGCAACATCGAGGTCGCCGACGAGGTAATCGACGGCCGTTGGAGCAGGGTCTTCGACCAGGCCGAGAATCGCCTGCACGCCCAGAAGGCAGTCATGGCGTTGACTATGTGAGCTTCGCTCGCATAGTCAACGATGGGAGATTCTCCGGTCGAAAGGGCAAAATAGAGAAGGCGGCTCTCGCCGGCTACGACTTCGTCTTGCCGGCTTCCTTGGCGATCCTTCTGACCATGGGACCGAAGATGATGCCGTGTGCCGGCTTCATCAGCAGCCAGTAGAGGCGTCCCGCCAGCCCGCGCGGATAGAAGAGGGCTATCTGGGTCAGGGTGCGCGACTCCTCATCATCTGTCACTCGCCACTCGAGCCAAGCATCACCGGGAAGCTTCATCTCTGCGTGCAGCAACAGGCGGCGGTCCTTCTCCAAGGCAGCCACACGCCAGAAATCGAGTGCATCGCCGACCCGCAAGTCGGCGGGATGGCGCCGGTTGCGGCGCAGGCCGAAGCCTCCGGCGAGTTTGTCCAGCCAACCCCGAATGCTCCAGGCCCAACCTGCGGAGTAGTACCCGGCGTCTCCTCCGATGCTGGTCAAAGCCCGGAACAGATCGGCTGCAGTGGTCAGGGTGATCACCTGCCGCTCGTCCTTGTACACCTTGCCGCCGGACCACTGCGGGTCGCTCGGGAGAGCAGCGGCCGGATACATCACGGCATCTGACCATCTCGTCTCGACTTCGAGTTGGTTGACTCTTTGGAGAGCTCTCTGCACTGCTTCTTCATAGGTGAACGGAGCGAAGTCTGGAAGGAGCTCCCTGATGGTGTCGTTTTCGACGATCGCCCTGTCCCCGAGAGAGTCGATGAGGCTTCTGGTGATCGATATGGGCAATGGAGTCACCAACGCCACCCACCATGCCGAGAGAGCCGGTCCCGTCGGGGGGAAGCGAACCATTCGCCGATGGGATAGTCCGGCTTGCTCGGCGTAGATCCGCATCATTTGCTCATATGTGAGGACTTCGGGCCCGCCGAGTTCGATGATGCGATGGCCTTCGTCCGGAACCTCAATGATGCCGGTCAGAACTTCGAGCACGTTCCGTACCGCGATCGGCTGGGTTGCCGTCTGCGTCCAGGACGGGGTAACCATCACCGGCAGGACTTCCGAGAGGTAGCGCACCATCTCGAATGTGATCGATCCGGAGCCGATGATCGCCGAAGTCTGAATCTCTGTAACCGGCGTCTCCCCCGATCGCAGGACTCGTCCGATCTCATGTCGAGCGGCCAGGTACCCGGAGATCTTTCCCGATGCCGAACCGAGGCCGGAGAGATATACGACTCGCCGAACTCCGGCGCGCGTTGCAGCATCTCGCATGTTCAGCGCCGCCACCCTGTCCTGGTCGGCGCCCGGGTCGGTGCTCAGAGGACGGGCGAGGTTGTAGACGACCTCGCAATCCTCATGTGCACGCGCCAGCGACTTGGGATCCAACATCGACCCCTCCAGAGCGGTGACCCGGTCGCGCCAGCGATAACCGTCGACTCGCCCCAGCTGTCGAGTCATACACCGCACCTCGTGGCCCGCATCGAGGAGGCGAGAAATGAGCCTTCCACCGATGTAACCGGTTGCTCCTGTTACGAGTATCCGCATCGTCGCTCAGCGAGTTCCCTCTGCTCGGGGTGTGACAACTGCAACATCTGGCTGGAAACGTAGCGATACGCAGCGGATAACGGAAAACGGATATACCGGGAATGCGGTGGACCCGTTCAGACGACCTCGAGGTATCCGCACGGACACACCTCAATACACTTGCCGCACTCCTCACATTCTTCCAGTGAGAGGGTGTAATAGAGTCCCGGCTCCGGATTGAGGACCTTGGTGAAACTCATCGAGGTGCAATACATCCAACACTGCTGACACCCCATGCACAGACCGCAGGAGAAGCATCGGCCGACCTCGGTGAGGAACTCCTCCTCGGTGATGGTCGCGGTGGGTTCCGCCGTCGGATTCGACAGCGCCTCTTCGACCGTCAGGTGGGGTGGCTGGACGGGAGGCCGGCCCTCCTTGAAATCGAAGTTCACACGGTCGGCTTCGATGGGAGTGGACCGGCGACCGTCCGGTGGTGGATTTCCCCTCAGTTTGGCGTGAACGTGCTCGGCCGCTCGCCGGCCGTGAGTTATGGCAGATCCGGCGATGTCCAGCCCGCGCACATCTCCGCCCGCCCACATTGCTCCGTCCATTCCTCCGGCATCGGAGGTAGCGATCCAGCCATCCTGGATATCGAAACCTTCCAGGGCCGTCCAATCCGGTTGCTGGCTGACTGCCGCGATCACGGTGTCCGCCGCCATTTCGAAAACAGCGCCCGGCTCCGGCTCCGGTCGCCGCCTGCCGTCCGGCCCCGCCTCGCCGAGGCGCATACGCTGCATCCTCAGACCGGTCACCTTGCCGTCGGCACGGACGACCTCGACCGGCCCTGTGAGTAGCTCCAGCGTGATCCCTTCCGCGAGTGCCTCGTCCACTTCTTCGGGAATGGCAGGCATCTCCGCGCGAGTGCGCCGGTAGACCAACGCAACCTCGGCGCCGGACCGACGAGCCACACGGGCGGCATCGACGGCCGTGTTGCCACCACCGACCACGATCACCGTGGATCCGACTTCGACGGTTTGACCATCATTCACGCGGCTCAAGTAGTCGGTGCCCGTGAACACGCCCGGCCCATCTTCTCCCGGGATACCGAGCATTCGAGGCTGCTGGGCGCCGATGCCCAAATAGAGAATGTCGTGTGCGGCTCGCAGGTCCTCCATCGAGATGTCGACGCCTATCGAGGTGTTGGTACGAATCTCCACACCCAGTGCGATGATTCGGTCGATCTCCGCGGACAACACCTCCGGCGGGAGCCTGTAGTCGGGTACGCCGTAGCGAAGCATTCCACCGGCCATCGGCCGTCGTTCGTACACGGTGACGGAATAGCCGCGCCGCGCCATCTGGTAGGCAAACGACAACCCTGATGGCCCGGCACCAATCACACCCATGGTCTCGGGCTTCGGCTCTGCGTCGATTACCTCGAGACCCAGACCCTCCTCGATTGCCCAATCACCGAGGAACCGCTCGAGGGCGTTGATCGCCACTGCTCCGTCGTTCTCCGACCGGTTGCAGCCGAACTCACAGGGATGAGGGCAGATACGGCCGAGAACGCTCGGGAACGGGTTCGCGTCCGTAATCGTCTGCCAAGCCCGGGCGTAGGCCTGTTGCGTGTCGAGACCCGTCCGGTCACGCTGGGCAACCAGGCCGATCCAGGTGCGGATGTCGCTGCCCGATGCACAACCGGCCTCGCAAGGAGCGGCCTTTTCAGCCTGCCGCGGCCGGTACTTCGGAATGCCGGTGCTGGTCGCGACCTCGGGACTCACCGGTTGCATCACGAAGAGTCGTCCCTTCGTGCGGAGACTTGATCGTTGAGGTCGCGAACCCGTGAAGACATAGCCCGGAGCAGGTTGTATGCAAGAAGGGGATCCTCGCTGATCCGCTTCAGGAGGGTCCGCTTGTCGATGGTCAGCACTCTTGCCTCACCCAGAGCCCGGACCGTGGCCGAGCGGAGTTCCTTGTCGAACAGGGCCATCTCACCAAAGAAGTCACGGGATTCCAACACCGAAACCCTTCTTTGAAGACCGTTCGACTCCAGCACGACCTCGACCTTACCCGACTGCACGACGAACATCTGCTCACCGACATCGCCCTGTTGCACTATCACTTCGCCGTCGCCGAAGACCTTGCCTAGTTCACCTCTCCGTCTGCTGGGCATATGAGTCAACTCTCCTTTTGTTGGCGCCGGACGCCGGTTGCCAGGCTCTTGGCCAGACCGAGCAGGAATCCCGGGCGGAGGGCGTTGAAGAAGACGTCGCGGTAGGGTGCGCTCCCCGTGAACATGTTCCACAGCACACCGCTCATGTGGCGGCCCTTGGGACGCCGCTGCTCCCCTGCCGTCATGCGCAACACTGCTTTCCGGACGTACTTGCTCTTCCGCACGGCAATCGTGAAGAAGAAGATCAACTTCCCAAACATATTGTCGGTGGCGATCGCCCGGCAGGTCGGGAAGTAGTGGGTTTCGAAGTCGTCCGTCGAGATTCCATGGACGACCGCCGTTTCGGCCGCCGCCTTCCCAGTCCGATACGCGGCGCCGATCCCGTCCTTGTAGAGACGCGTTATCCCCGCGTCCCCGACCAGGACAACCCGTTCGCCGAAGGGGCGTTCGGGGCCCTTGACATTGATAACCGGGGCGCAGGAGCAGACCGCAGGGACAGAATCGGCGGGGAGGACTTCCCTCACCTCCGGCGAATCCAGGAATCGCTTGACCAGATCGTCGTCGATCTCCTCGCCGAGCATTGCCAGCGTCACGTAGTCGCCCTTTGGAATCAGAGCGGCGAACTCGAGGCGGGGAATATCGAGTAGGAACACGTGCATCGAATCCCCGAGCGTTTCGAGGATTCTGTCCGCGCCGAGTTTGAACTCGGTGATGAATGTGCGGGAGACTTCCGGCTTTCCCTCCGCAGCACTCCCGTCGAGGAGCATGTGGAAGTTGCTGTTCACGCCGCAGGCGACGGCAACGAGGTCGTAGGTGGTGCGTCCCTCGTTCGTGATTACGACGGGTAGATCGCCGGCGCGCTCGAGGCCGACGACCAACTGGTGAACGAGCAGGGCACCTTCCTTCTCGCAGATCTGCTGAAGGTACCCGTCGAAACTGTCCCAGGGCATGTCCACGGCCGTGCGCGGTCCGTTGCCACGATAGATGGCGGCAATTCGTTGCTCTTCGACGGGGGACTCGATTTCGACGCTGCCGGCGTCCATATGCAATACGTAGGAGTAGATGCCCCTTTGCACCACCGAGGGCGGGAGGTTGATCCCCTCGGTTGCCAGCATCTGCACGAGGGACTCGGAGACTATGCCTCCGCAGTGGTTGCAGCCGGCCGGTCCACAGTGTGTGAAGTGACGGGGCTCGTAGATGTCCACGCTGATGTCGAGATCGATGGTATTGGCGAGACGGAGAAGGAAGTAAGCGAAGAAAGACCCGGCGGGTCCGCCTCCGATCACCGCGACCCGGGAACCGTCGTTGAGTGTTGCACCACCATCCGAAGACGAACTCTCCGCCAAATGGCGAATCGACCGCCTCGCACCTCGCGTCCGCTGCCGCAACCCACTCACCCGACTCTCCCGGTCTGGATGGCTCCCTTTTGTCCTCACCGGTTGGCCGACGACCGAAAACCCGCCCGATCGACCAACGGATCGCCCTAGGCTAATCGAACTAGTGCTTCGCGTGTCGACGGTTTCAGCTCCTGGAGCCGGAAACGGAAGACCGTCGAGGTCCGGTGTATCTGCCCCCGGACGGCGCCCGGATCGACCGGCCGGATGGGACGATGCGGAACCGACCATCGGCCTCGCACCCCGGGACGGCAAGTCGCGATATCGTGTCTCGATCATGGAGATCCACCCCGCAACACCCGACAGGTGGCCGGACCTGGAGCAACTGTTCGGCCCGAACGGTGCCTACTCCGGTTGCTGGTGCATGTGGTGGCGGGTGTCGAACAGGGAGTTCGAATCCCAAGCTGGTTCCGGCCTGAGGGCCCTCTTGAAGGAGCTCGTTGACCACGGCCCGGTCCCCGGCCTTCTCGCCTACCGGAACGGAGAGGCGGTGGGGTGGGTATCGCTCGGAGACCGTAGCGAATTCGGCAGGCTGAATCGATCCCCGAAACTCAAGCCCATCGACGATCGCCGGGTCTGCTCGGTTGTGTGTTTCTTCATCCGCCGGGACCAGCGGCGGAGTGGTGCCGCGTCGGCGCTACTCGATGGTGCTGTGGAGGTGGCGCGAACGCGCGGATACGACCAGATCGAGGGTTACCCCATCGACACATCCGCGGGAGCCCGGGGCGCGGCTGAGCTGTTCACCGGCACCCTCGACCTGTTCGAGCGGGCCGGATTCGTCGAGACGCTGCGGCGGGGAGGACGTCCCATCGTGCGCCGCCAACCGTGAGTCGAGCCGGAGCCGGCCGCCACCCCGGACCGGTTGGGCCGGTTCCTACGACTTCGCACCTGGCGGGAGTTCCCTTCCGGCGGTGGCTTTCCCTCCGGCCTCCAGCCGGGCAGCACCCGGCCGTCGCCCGCTGAGAATCAACCCGAGGGCGATCACCACCGTCCCCGCCACGTGATATAGCTCCAGAGACTCCCCGAGAAAGACCACCGCCAGCAACGCCGCGAACACCGGCATGAGACTCATATACGGCCCGGCTCGAACGGCGCCGATCAGCTCCACACCCTTGTTCCATGCCAGATAGGCCAGCACCGAGGCAAACAGCCCGACGTAGACGATGGTCAGCAGATGCCCCGGAGTGACGTCGAAGCCTCCCTGCGTGGCGAGTTCAACGAGGTACAACACGAGCAGAATCGGGATTCCCAGCACGGTGATGGCGAGCACGAAACCGAGGGGGCTCAAATCGTCACGGCGATCCCGGAGAACCACCGAATAGAGGGCCCACGCCACCACCGCGGCAAGGATCAGGAGATCTCCCGACGAGAAGGCGAAAGAGGCCAGAACCTCGAGATCGGCACGAGTCAGGATCAGCAATACGCCGAGTACCGAAATGGCGATGCCCAGCGCCTGCATCACGTTGATCCGGTCCCGATGCACCAAGACCGCCACGAGAGGAATGATCACAGGTGAGGTGGCAACGAGAAGCGTGGCGTTGATGGCAGTCGTAGTGGCGAGACCCACGTACACGAAAACATGGAACAAAACGGTTCCGGTTAGCGCGACGAGCGCAAACCAGCCTGGATTGTCCCGAACCTGACTCCGCTTCGACCAGACCTCCCTACCGGCGAGAGGCACGAGCACCAGGAGGGCGACGACCCACCGGTAGAAACTGAGAGTGAGGGGCGGCAAAGACGATGAAACGGCCCGGGCGACGATGAAGTTGCCGCCCCAGAACGCGGCGGCCGCGCTCAACAGCACGGGAGCGGGCAGACGCTTCATCGGCGCAGCGTAGCGAGCGGGGTACTTCTCGCGGCGTCCGCGCTCCCTATCCCTCTTCGGGCCACATCTTCTTGAAGAAGGCGATCAGATCGCCCACGACTCTTGCATCAGGCGGAGCCGGCAGGAACACCAGTCCTTCCTCCGCCTTGAGCACGGATTGTGGAGCTATGCGCTGCAACCTGACTTCCTGGCTCGCGGAGAGATCGACGGGAGAGAGCCGCACCTCCCGTCGGAGTTGCACGATTTCGGCAATACCGGTGCGGATCGCTTCCGCCCGCAATCGGGCGATATCGATCAGCGCCAGTGCGGCGTCGGGCAATGGTCCGTAGCGGTCGGCCCACTCGGTGACAACGTCGTCCACCTCTTCGTTGGTGGCGGCTGCGGCCAACCTGCGGTAGGCCTCGATGCGAGCGAGCTGATCCTCGATGTATCCGTCCGGGAGATGTGCGTTGACCGGCAGATCGATTCTGATCTCCGCTTCGCCGGCCTTGTCTACCGGCGTTCCCTCGAGCTCTCCCACTGCCTCCGCCACCAGCTGGGTGTACAGGTCGAAACCGACCGCACTTATGTGCCCCGACTGCACCTCGCCGAGCATCGATCCGGCTCCGCGGATCTCGAGGTCGCGAAGGGCCAAGTGGAAACCGCTGCCGAGGTCGGTGTGCTCGCCGATGGCTTCGAGACGGCGATAGGCATCCTCGGAGAGAGACTGCTCGGGAGGGTGGAAGAGGTAGGCATAGGCGCGCTGACTCGACCGACCGACCCGTCCCCGGAGTTGGTACAGCTGTGCGAGGCCGAGCAGATCCGCCCGCTCGACGATGAGCGTGTTGACCTGCGGCAGATCCAGACCGGACTCGATGATGGTGGTGGCCACCAGAACGTCGTATTTGCGGCTCCAGAAGTCGAGCATCACCTGCTCGAGCTGGCCTTCGGACATCTGACCGTGGGCAACCGCGCACCGGGCGTTGGGGACCAGTTGCCGGATCCGTGCCACCGCCCGGTCGATCGATTGCACTCGATTGTGTACGTAGAACACCTGCCCCTCCCGCAGCATCTCCCGGCGGATCGCCGCCGAAACTGCCTGCTCATCGAAGGGCCCCACGTAGGTGAGGATCGGATGGCGATCTTCAGGAGCAGTTCGAATGTGGCTCACGTCGCGGATTCCGGTCAGGGCCATCTCGAGAGTTCGAGGGATTGGTGTGGCGGTCAGCGTGAGCACGTCTACCCCTACGCGGAACCGCTTGATCTGATCCTTCGCCTTGACTCCGAAACGCTGCTCCTCGTCGATGATGAGCAGTCCCAGATTCTTGAACTGGATGTCCTGTGACAGGAGCCGATGCGTCGCTATGACAACGTCGGTCTCCCCCGTGGCGAGTTTGGCCACGACCTCCCGCTGTTGCTTCGATGTGAGGAAGCGGCTCAGCATCTCGACCCTGGTCGGGTAGGCATCGAATCGTTCGGAGAAGGTCTGGAAGTGCTGCTGTGCCAGGAGGGTCGTCGGGCACAGGACGGCTACTTGCTTCCCGTCCATGACGGCTTTGAATGCGGCCCGCACCCCCACTTCGGTCTTGCCGAAACCCACATCACCGAATATGAGCCGATCCATGGGCTTGTCGGCTTCCATATCGACCTTCACGTCGCCGATGGCGACCAGTTGATCGGTCGTCTCTTCGTAGGGAAAGGCGGCCTCCATCTCGCGCTGCCACGGCGTGTCGGGGCTGTGGGCATGCCCGGTCGCGGCGGCTCTGGCCCTGTGCAGCGCCACCACCTGCTCGGCAACCGCGGCGACCGCCTTGCGAATCCGACTCCTCGTCTTCGCCCAGTCCGAGCCGCCCATCCGCGACAACCTCGGAGCCTCTCCTCCCGTGTACTTCTTGACTGCAGCCAGTTGATCCGTCGGCACATAGAGCTTGTCCTCGGCGGCATAGGCGACGACCAGGTAGTCCCTTTCGATCCCGGCAATCGTCCTCGTGGCGAGACCTTCGAAACGGCCGATCCCGTGGCGGAAATGCACCACATAATCGCCCTCTGTGAGATCCCGGTAGCGAGCTCCGTCGTCGGCTTCGCGACGGGCGGTAACCCGGCGGTGAGCGCGCCGCCGTCCCGCGATCGATTGCTCGCCGAGCACCCCGACCCGCAGCTGGGGCAACATGAAACCTTGATGGATACCGACACCGATGGCCGCCGTCTCGACACGTTCGAGAGAATCTCTGCGGGGCACGTCGAGACCGGCCTCGCCGAGCAGCCGGACGACCCGATCGGCTGCAGCATTGCCGTCCATGGCGATGACGACCTCGTTGCGGCCGGCGATCCAACGGTTGATGGCTTTGGCGACCGACTCGGCATCGCCGGGAGTGGCATCGAGGGAACGCATCTCGAGCACCGTGTCGTCCGGCCCGGCCGCCAGAGGCGGTGCTTCAACGATCTGCCTGCCGCGGAGGGAATCTTCCAGGGCGAGATACAGAGCCGGATGGTCGCCTGCCTCCGGCGCTCCGTGGCCCCACGTCGGAGCGAGAGCGGCGGCCATCTCTGCTTCCTCCTTGAGGAGGTCTCGACTCCGATCCACCGACCGGACCGGATCGAACAGAATGATCGGCGACCCCGCGGCCAGTTCCGTCACCACCGTGTTCTCGGGCGCTATCCACGGCAGCCACGATTCCATGCCCGAGAAGAGATGGCCTTCCGCCATCCGCTCCCACGTTGCAGCCGCCCAGGGTTCTCGCTGCAGCAGAGCCCCGGCCGCCGCCCGAGCATGCGCGTCCGGCCGCAACTCTCTGGCGGGATAGGCGATCAATCCATCGACCGAATCGGTCGAGCGCTGAGTGCCGATCGAGAACTGTCGGACGGACTCGACCTCATCACCCCAGAACTCCAGCCGAACCGGATCGTCGGCCTGTGCGGGGAAGACGTCGATCAAACCACCTCGCACGCTGAACTCGCCACGGCTCTCCACACGATCCGTGCGGTGATAGCCGAACTCGGCGAGTCGCGTGACGAGCAGATCGAATCCGGCTTCCTTTCCGGCGGCGGCGATGATCGGGCGCACCGAGGAGGGGCTGACACGCTGCGTGGCCGCCCGTACCGAGCCGACGACGATCGTCCCGGGCTCGCCGACGTCCAGAAGGTCTCTTGCTCTCGCCCGCGCGGCCATTGTCGTCACATTGGGTGAGACATGCTCGAACGGCAGCGTCTCCCACGCCGGAAGCAAGGCGGCCGTTTCCGTGAACAGGGCAAGATCATCGACCAGGTCGACGGCGTCGAGTTCACCCGGAACGATGACGAGAAGGGGCCGGTCGGCTCTGGCGGCCATCCCGGCGACCAGATAGGCGCGAGCGCCCGGAGCGACGACCAGCCGGGCAGACGGCTTCGGAAGAAGATCAGCGCGCCAGCGGTCGACGAGCGGGGCAAGCGGAGCGGGCATGCGAGCAAGCGTAGCGAGTGAAACGCGACCGGGAACAACGCGAGCCGGAGGGTCGGGCGGGTTCCACGCGGCAACCGGCGATTTGTCGGCGACACCCGGATGGAGGTGCCGGTGGATGCTCGGAGAATCCACGGAGGCGCCAAGAAAACACCGACCTGCGCCGAATACGGTCGGCCTAATCTGCTCCCTTGATGGAACGCCCGACCACCCTTGCCTCTCCCTGGAGTGTGCTGCGTGACGGCACGCGGCTGATCGCCCGTTTCGTACGGCGCCACCCATGGGCTTTCGGCCTGGCCGTGTTCGGTGCGGCCTCTTATGCGGCGGCGATAGTTGCCTCCGCGCAAGTAGTCGGATGGCTCACGGACACTGTGATCATTCCGGTATTGGACGGTGGCGCCGATTACCGCACAAAGATCTGGGCGGGTGTTGCCGCCCTGGTCGGTGTGTCACTCTGGAAGGCTCTCGGAATTGTGCTGCGTCGAACGGCTGCCGGGTGGCTGCAGTTCCGGACCCGCCAGGACGTTCGCAACCGGCTCCTCGAACACCAACTCGACCTGGAGCTGGCGTGGTTTTCTCGCCAGTCGATCGGTGACCTGCTCGCCGTAGCCGATTCCGACACCGATCGGGGTACGGGAGTCCTTGCCCCGCTCCCCTACGCGACCGGGGTGATACTGCTCCTCTTCGGCTCCGCGGCGATGGTCACAGGCATAGACGTTTGGCTCGGGCTGTGGTCCCTCGTCGGCCTGGTCGTCATAGTGGCCGTCGACATCAAGGGAGCCTGGACCGTCTATCCACTATGGGAGGAAGTTCAGGAGCAACGCGGACGTCTCTGGTCGCTGGCCCACGAGGCATTCGACGGGGCGCTGACCATCAAGTCCTTGGGACGCGAGCAGATGGTCTCTGATCGCTTCGGCGTCTCTTCCGATGATGTGCGCGACGGCATCATCGACGTCAACTCTCGCTGGGTCTCCTACCAGGCACTCATTCGCGCGCTTCCGTCGGCGCTGATTCTCATCCTCATATATGCGGGAGCAGCCCGCATTCGAGCAGGAGCGATCAGCGCCGGCGACCTCGTGACCATCACCTATCTCCTCTCGCTGCTGGCGTTCCCGGTTCAGCTGATCGGCTTTGTGCTGTTCGATCTATCGGCCAGCATCGCCGGCTGGAAACGGGTCCAGCGGGTGTTCGATGCCGACGACTTCACGGCCTACGGCGATCTCACCGCCCGCGGCCCGGGCGCAGCCGCCGCGCTGGACGGCCGGAACGTGTATTTCCGCTATCGGACCGACGAACTGATCCTCGAAGGCGTCGAGATGGACCTGAGAGCCGGCACCACCCTCGCCGTGGTAGGGCCCACCGGCTCCGGCAAGTCAACACTTGCGATGTTGCTGGCTCGCCTATGGGATCCGAGCGATGGTGCCATTCATCTCGACGGACGCGACATCCGTTCATTCGCAAGGTCGGAGCTGCCCCACGAGGTGGCATACGTGGCGCAGAACGCATTCCTGTTCGACGACACCGTGGCCGGCAACATCACACTCGGCGAAGAGTTCTCGGAAGAGGATCTCACGAGGGCGCTACGGCTCTCCGGGGCGGAAGGGTTCGTCGCAGATCTACCGGACGGATACGACACCCGGCTCGGAGAGCGCGGCGCCTCGCTGTCCGGGGGCCAACGCCAGCGGATAGCTCTCGCCAGAGCGCTGATCCGGAAGCCGCGCCTGATGATTCTCGACGACGCAACCTCGGCCGTAGACCCATCCGTGGAAGCCGAGATACTCCGGTCGCTGAAACGGGCGGAGCTGCCGTCCACGATCGTCATGGTCGCCTACCGCCCGGCCACGATCCGGCTGGCGGACGAGGTGATGTTCATCGACGACGGGCGGATAGCAGCGCATGGGACCCATTCCGAGCTCCTGGCCGGCTCGTCGGGTTACGCCGAGCTGGTGCAGGCCTACGAGGACGACGCCCGGCGTCGAGCAGCCGAACCGGGGAGGCCGCGGTGAAAGACGACCGAACCCTCCGGGTCCTGAGGAGAGCGTTACGAGAGGCGCCGGTGCTCCGTCGCGGGCTCGGCCTCACGGTGCTGATGGCTGCGGCCGGGACCGCCATACAGGTCATCGTCCCGGTCGTGATGCAACAGATCATCGACGACGAGCTGCTCACCCCTGCTCAGATCGACCTCGGCAGCGTCGGACGGAAAGTGTTGCTCGCCGGCGTGGCACTGGTCCTCGGTACCTGGATCGGCCGGACCGCCCTCCTCCGTCTGGTCCTGGCCTCATCGACCGGTCTCTCCGATCTTCGCCAGATGACGTTCGCGCACCTCCTGCGCCGCTCGGTTTTGCACGTCGACGCCGAGCGGAGGGGTTCGCTCGTCTCACGCGTCACATCGGATATCGCGACCCTCCAGGGATTCATGGACTGGGGAGGTGTCGGCTTGCTCACCTCCGGGTCGCAGGTGCTGCTGGCTCTCGCTGCGATGTATTGGTACCAGTGGCAGCTGGCGGTGCTGGTGACGGTGGGAATCATCGTCTACTCCGCTCTCATGGTTTGGTTCCAGCGCATCCTGCAACGGAGTTACGACCGCGTCCGCAGGCGCGTCGCCAACAGCCTCTCTGTGCTGTCCGAGGCCATCTCTGCGCTGCCGATCGTCCGCGCCTACGGCGTGGAGACCGGTACCAAGACGCGGGTCGCCGAAGCTCTCGAGGACCGATTCCAATCGGAGTACAGGACGATGCGGTTCGGCAACATATTGTTCAGTTCGGCCGAACTCTTCGCGGGCGTGCTCATGGCCGCGGTCGTCGCAATGGGCCTGGCAGTAGGCACTTCGCCCGGGCGCCTGCTGGCTTTTCTGTTCCTGGTCAACCTTCTCACAGAGCCGGTGCAGATGGTCGTAGAGGTTCTCGAGACTGCGCAGTCGGCTGCTTCGGGAATGCGCCGGATTCTTGGTGAGATCGACTCGGCGGTCGAGATCCCCGACCCGGTGGACGGGCGAGAACTTCCCCCGGGAGCCCTCGATATCACATTCGACGGCGTGAGTTACAGCTACGGCGACGGACCGGAGGTCCTCACCTCCGTCAGCGTTGCGGTGCCCGCCGGTTCCCGCGTCGCCGTTGTCGGCGAGACGGGGTCGGGCAAGACCACCTTCGCAAAGCTGGCCGTGCGCCTTCTGGAGAGGAACGATGGGAACATCGCCATCGCCGGTGTCCCGCTCGAGCAGATCGCCTTCTCTGACCTGCGTTCCCGAGTTGCCTTCGTGCCGCAGGAAGGGTTCCTGTTCGAGGGGACCGTCTCCGACAACGTCCGCTACGGCAAACCCGAGGCAAGTGAGCGTGAAATCCGGACGGCTTTCATAGAACTCGGACTCGACGGGTGGCTCGACCGGCTTCCCAACGGCCTCTCCTCCCTCGTTGGTGAACGCGGCGGGGACCTGTCTGCCGGCGAACGGCAACTCATCGCCCTGGTCCGGGCGTGGATCTCCACTCCCGATCTCCTCGTGCTCGACGAGGCCACCTCGGCCGTCGACCCGGCGCTCGACGTGCAACTGCGACGTGCCATGGAGAGGCTCACCGCCGGAAGAACTGCGGTGACCATCGCGCACCGTCTGGCCACAGCCGAGGCATCCGACGAGATACTCGTCTTCGACAGAGGCCGCCTCGCCGAACGTGGAACTCACACCGAGCTCCTCGACTCCGAAGGGGTGTACGCGGGCCTTCACGCCGATTGGGCCAGCGGGACGAAGAGCGTTTGAGGCGGCACCGGCGCCCGGGATTCACATCAGGAGCGGCCACTCGGGAGTCCGGCCGCAGGCGCCCGGGTCAGCGGCCCCGTGCGGCGTTCAGAGAAGCGAGACCTCGATGCGGGTTATGCGTCTACGCCTCGTGGAGATGACCTTGAAACTGCAACCCGGTACACGGATCTCATCGCCGACATCCGGAACCCGTCCGGCAAGCGCAAACACCATGCCGGCAACAGTGTTCCAATCGCCCTCCGGCAGCGGCGAGCCGATCAGTTCGGCCAGGTCCTCGACGGGCAGAGCGGCATCGACCGACCACCTACCCTCAGATATCTCGGAAACGGCCGTCGGCTCCGGCGCTTCGCTCATCGACCCCAGCAACTCTTCGGCAATGTCCTCCACGGTTACCAGCCCGGCAGTCCCACCGTATTCATCGACGATCACGGCCAGATGCGTACGCGACTCCTGCATCTCGCGCAGCAGGTCGAGGACGCGCTTGCTGTCCGGCACCACCAGAGGGGCGAGGGCGAGCGATGCAACCGCCAGCAGCTCTCGCCTCGGCTCGGGTACTCGAATCATGTCACGGAGCCGCACCATCGAGACGATGTTCTCGACCGTCTCTTCGTAGACGGGCAGGCGCCGATGGCCGGCCTCCAGAGCGATAGCGAGAGCAAAGTCGATGGTGACGTCCGCGGGAACGGCGACGATGTCGGCTCTCGGCACCATGATGTCGTCCACGCGCCGGTCGCCGAGCCGAAAAGCCCGATCTATCAGCGCCAGATCCTCCCCGGTGATCTCCCCCTCCCTCTCCGCCCGCGTCGCCAGTCGACGCAACTCGTCCTCGGTGACGGTGGGGGCCATCGATATCCCCTTGCCCGGCGCTTGGAGATCGGCGATCCAGACCAGTGCCCGGACGATCGGACGGAGCATGCGTTCTAACAAAGCGAGCGAGGACGCCAGCGCCAACGCCACCCGGTCCGAATGACGCACCGCGAAGGTCTTGGGGATCGCTTCTGCATAGATGAAGAGGAAGAGGGTGAGCACGATCGACGCAACGGTGACTCCGATACTGCCGAACCACCGCTGCGCCAGGATGCCGGTGATGGTCGCTGCTGCGATCTGGCTGAGCAGGGCGGTGAGCAGGACGGCGTTCAGAACAGCCGGGAGTTTGCCGAGGAGGGCTGCCAGCCGCACAGCCCGCCGATCTCCCCCCGCCCCCAGCGACGCCGCCCGTATCGGCGACACGCGGAGCAGGGCGGTCTCGCCTGCCGCCACGAACACCGCTACGGCGAAGGCCAGTACCAGGAGAGCGATCAGCCAGACGTCGTCGCCGTCCACTCGCTGCTCCCCTCATTTTCTCGGCAATGCAACATACGATTAACCGTACAGAGTATTGCTGAGAAAATTCTGGAAACTACTGCTCGCTCTTTGCGCGCCCCGCGTTGGCCTGCAACGCGTCCCGGACAAACAGTGCCAGGCCGGGCCGAAAGCCTTCCCAATACCTCGTGAAGCGGGGGTCGGCCACGTACATGTCGCCGAGACCTGCGTGAACCTCGTACGAGCAGGTATAGAACCATCTGGAGATGTACCGGCGATGCTGCTCGGCGAGATCCATGGCCGTCCGGTCCGTTGCCTCCGCACCGGACCCCATCAGGTCCGCGAACCTCCTGCCGATCGCCCGGCCCTCGGCGCCCGCCTCTTTCCACTGATCCTTGCCGTAAGACTTCGTCCGGCGCACCGACTCCTCGTAGAGGTCCGTGTGACCCCATCGGTCCCTGGCCTCTTCCTGGTACTCGGACGGATCGAACTCTCCGAACACCTCGAGCATCTCTTCTACGTTCATCGTCTCTCCCTCACCGGTGGCCGGGAGCGGCTCACTCGATGAGCCGTAGAAGCAGTGCGCCACCCGGGTCGGCTGATCGGTCGCGGCGGGTGAGCCATCTACGTTAGACCCTCACGTAACGTGAAGTCGGGCTGATTCAGCCGGGCCGGGCGTAGGTGCCGGTGGCATGGGCAACCGGCCTGTCCTCACGACCGTCGACCCACAGATCGACCACTCCGAAGACCCTGGTTCTGCCCACCTGGAGGAGTTCGGCGCGCGCAAACAGGTCTCCACCGGAAGCCGGACGGAGAAACCTGATCGAGAGATCCACCGTGACTGCCATCGGCTCAATACCGATCGCACCAAAGACGGCGAAGTACAGGGATGTATCCGCCAGACTGAACTGAGTTGGCCCGGAGATCAGCCTTCCCGGCCGCAGACCCGATGAGTCAAGAGCCCAACGAGCGATCGCGTGCCGGTTCCCAACCTCGATGCACTCAATGCCAGCAGCAGCGGGGAACTGGTCGGCCAGGAACTGATGTATCTCGTCGGGTGTCGGCGGCATGCGCCGAGCGTAGTCCCTGACAAAGCTCGCAGGCTTCGGATGTTCCGGCTTGAGTGAAGATCATCGGAGAAGGCCCTCCGACGCAAACCAAGACACAGTTCGGCGAATAGTGTCTTCGGGTGTCCGGTACTCGAGTCCCAAGTCTCTCGTCGCCCTCGAGCCGTCGTAGGTGTGGCCGTGCAGCAGCACCCGCACCATCTCGCCACAGAAGACGGGCCCGGTCCGCCGCAGCTTGGCGAAGACTGCTCCGGCGCCACCCCCCACCGATGCCAGCCAAGCCGGGATGAATCTGACGGAGAGATCGTGTCCGATGACCCGAGCAAGCAAGTCCACGGCATCTCTGGCGCTCATCGAGAAACCACTCACAACGTACCGTTCCCCGGCAGAGCCATGCCGCCAGGCAAGTAGATGACCTTCGGTGCAGTCCTCGATGTCGACGATGCTCACGTTGGTGTCGACCATCACGGGTAGTCGACCGTTAAGTACGTCCAGAATCAGTTTGCCGGTCCCGGTGGCACGCCCCGGACCCTGAACCGACGACGGGTTGACGGCCACGACCTCGACGGCCCCTGCTTCTGCAAACGCCACCTCCTCTGCGAGGGCTTTCGAACGCTCGTAATGGGACAGCGCGTAGCCTCTGTGTTCGGTCCGCTCGTGCCCTATCTCACCTTTTCGTTCACCCAGAACGACCGCCGAGGAGGTGTAGACGAGACGCCGAACCTCCGCGGAGTTGGCAGCGCGCACGGTGTTCCTCGTCCCGTCGACGTTGGCTCGATACATCGGACTTGGATCGGCCGGACACATCTCGTTCATGCCGGCAACGTGGAAGACGGCCTCTACGTTGCGCATCCCGGTGACGAGTGCCCGAACGTCCGACAGGTCTCCCTCGACCGGTTCGGCTCCCTGTTCACGAAGGCTGGCGGCGGCACCGGCAGAACGGGCCAAAGCGCGCACATTGTTTCCCTCCGCGATCAGCCGCGCTACCAGCGACCGGCCGACCGTGCCGGTGCCCCCGGTGACGAAGACGGTCACGCCTACGCGTTTACCTTGCGGACGACGTGCCAGAAACCTGCGGCGTACTGCCAACCGGAGGCAACTGCGACAAAAGCGGCCAGCCACATGAGCCACTCGTCGAAGTACAGGGGGCCCCAGGATTGCGAGAACCGCAGCATGGCGAAGAAGATGGCACCGAACTGAACACCCGCCTTGATCTTGCCCCAAATCGAGGGCTTGACGATGTGTCCCTCCATGGCGGTTATTCCCCGCAAAGCCATCACGGTGAACTCGCGCATGATGATGATCAGAACCGGCCAGATAGAGGCGCGTTCGATGGCGACCAGCGCAATCAGGGTTCCGGATACGAGCATCTTGTCTGCAGTCGAATCGAGGAATGCTCCGAGCACGGTGGTGATACCCCAACGGCGGGCCAGATATCCGTCGAAGAAATCCGTCGCCGCGGCGAAGGCAAACAGGACGGCTGCGCCGCCGAGCGCATGTTCGCGACTCGAGGTGACGAGCCACATGATGATCGGCACCGACACGATTCGGGCGAACGCCAACAGATCCGGCAGAGAGATACGTTTTCCTTCTTCGACTCATTCGATTGTATCGCGCCGGGCTCAGTGTGATCGGTCACCGCCGAAGATGGGATGGATTCAACAGAAAGACCGCTACTCGAGACACCACCGGGCGCCTCGCAATCGGCTCGACAGCTTCAATCGACCCAATCGAGCGTGCGCTGCACTGCCTTTCGCCAGGCAGTGAGGAGCTCCTGCCTGCGCTCACCCGCCATTGCCGGCTTCCACGTCTGACCGACGCCCCAGTTATCCTTCAGGTCTTCCGTGCTCGCCCAGAACCCGACTGCCAGACCGGCGGCGTACGCGGCACCCAGCGCAGTGGTTTCGGCAACCAATGGTCGCACGACGGGCACCTCCACGATGTCGGCCTGGAACTGCATCAGGAGATCATTGACGACCATGCCCCCATCGACCTTGAGCTGAGTCAGCTTCACGCCGCTGTCTGCATACATCGCATCGAGCACCTCACGAGTCTGAAAAGCCGTCGCTTCGAGAGCTGCCCGTGCGAGATGGGCCTTGGTGGCGAATCGGGTGAGACCGGCAATGACGCCGCGCGCGTCGCTCCTCCAATGCGGGGCGAATAGTCCGCTGAAGGCCGGCACGAAGTAGACGCCGCCGTTGTCATCGACACTCCCGGCAAGCGCCTCGACATCCTCCGAGTTGTCGATGATCCCCAGATTGTCTCGCAGCCATTGCACGAGCGCCCCCGTGATGGCAATCGACCCTTCGAGCGCATAAACCGGGGGCTGCTCTCCGATCTGATAACCGACCGTCGTCAGCAACCCGCTATCGGACGGCACCCGCGTCGTGCCCGTGTTGAGCAGCATGAAACAACCAGTGCCGTAGGTGTTCTTCGCGTCGCCGGGTTCAAAGCAGGTCTGACCGAAAAGCGCTGCCTGTTGATCACCGAGTATCCCGGCGACCGGGACGCCATCGAGAGAACCGACTGCCGTGCCGAAGAACCCCACGGACGGGCGAATCGCCGGCAACATCGAAGGGGGAACCCTCATCGCGGCGAGCAGTTCGTCGTCCCACTGAAGGGTTTCGAGATCCATGAGCATCGTCCGGCTGGCATTCGTGACGTCCGTCGCATGCAGACCACCGTTCACGCCGCCGGTGAGATTCCAGAGCACCCAGGTGTCGACCGTCCCGAAGATGGCATTGCCGGAAGCCGCCCGCTCTCGCAGCTCCGCAACGTTGTCGAGCATCCAGGAGATCTTCGGCCCGGTGAAGTAGGTCGCCAAGGGGAGCCCGGTTTTGGCGCGAAAGCGATCCTGTCCCTCAACTCTGCCCAGCTCGGCAACGAGGTCGGCCGTTCGGGTGTCCTGCCACACAATGGCGTTGTGAAGCGGCAAACCGGTAGTTGGATCCCAGACGACCGCCGTCTCACGCTGATTCGTGATTCCAACCGCGGCGAGATCGATTGCCGACAGGCCTGCTTCGGACAGAGCTCCTTCGATGACCTCGAACATCCGATCCCGGATTTCGAGAGGGTCATGTTCGACCCAGCCGGGTTTCGGAAACACCTGACGGTGTTCCTTTTGATCGATCGCCACGACCTCACCGCGGTGATCGAACACCATGAAACGTGTGCTGGTGGTACCGGAATCAAGAGCGCCTACGTAATCAGCCATGGCCCCAGGCTATCGGGCCGGGAGGGATCGCGATGTTGCTCCCGCGTTCTCCAAATGGCCACGGCGGATCCAGAGACGGCGCGCTGCGGCAACCGTGACGAGGGCTATTGCGAGCACCAGTCCATCTGCCAACAGGCGCGGCCCGATCCAACCCCACACCCACAGCGGGTACACCGCCAAGGCCAACACAGCACCGACTACCAGAATCGCAACCAGGACCAGCCAATCCAACAGCGCCAGCGGCCACCTGCCGATCTGATCGCGGGCAGCCACTCCGCCCGCACCCAGGACGATGAGACCTATGACGGTGAGCACGATGCCGAAACTGAAATCGGCGTGCGACATCTCCACGGCTGCCCCTCCGACGGCGGCACCGACTCCGAGGAAGCCGCCGACCATGACTTCGGCGATGTCGCAGTATCGGCCGCTGCACCATATGCCCAATCCGACCAAGGGAAGCATCGCCAGCAACAGCAGGCCCAGTACAGAACGAACCCCCAGGTTCTGCGCGACGATCCAGACGCCGGCGGCGCCGGCGAATCCGACGAAGGCTCCCAGAGTCGCTCTGGCGACCTCGGAGCGGTCATGAAACCCGAAGACAACCGCAAGACCTGCCAGTACGAGGGCGGTGGTCAGCAACTCCGGAACGAGGTAGACGTCGGTCAGGCCGGCATCCTCCTGGGCGGGGACCGTGTATACATCTCGAACCCATTCACCGTCGGAATCGAGGCCCATTACGCCGTCGGCGCCGGCCGCTACCACCAGCTGCCAACGACTGCCTTCGTAGGTCGGCGCCATGCCGGCCAGTCCCAGGTCTGCGTGTCCGTCGCCGCACGGGCCGGGGAGTTGCCTGGCGAGATAGCCGACACGACCCGTTGGATACTCCCAGGAAGTCGTCCAGGAGCCATCCCCGCCTACTTCGATACCGAGTCGATCGGCTCTGATTCGATAGCAATCCCCCGAGCCGAGACAGACCTCATCACTGTATTTGGTTCGTTCGCGCGGGAGGCTCCGGGCCGGCTCCCAACTGTCGCCGTCATCGGTGGTGCCGAAGAGGGCGCCGGTCGAGTCGATGATGATGAAGCCGTCGGCGTGTGTAAAGACCTTCCAGGCACCGGATCCGAAACAGATAGCTGCCACGTTGAACAGCCCGAGCAAGACAATTCCTGCGAACAACAACCGGAGCCTGTCGGGCCGTTTGGTCATCGGGCACGCCGCTGTGAGGCCATCTCGACGGCAGACTCGGGGTCGGTCGGGAAGAGCTCGACAACGTCGGCAGCATCGCGTACCAGGAAATCGACCTCTTCCCGTTCCGACTGCCCAAACGGACGGAGCACGAAGTCGGAGGGATCCATCTGCCCCGGAGGACGACCGACGCCGACCTTGAGTCGCCAGAAATCCTGAGACGATGTGGCGCCGACGATCGACTTGATGCCGTTGTGGCCACCGGACCCTCGGCCCGAATGCAGGCGGAGACGCGCAAACGGTAGATCGATGTCGTCGTGAACGACCAGCAAATCCTCGATGCCCGCCTTGAAATAGCGCAAAGCGGACACCACGGAGCCGCCCGACTCGTTCATGTAGGCGTACGGCTTGACCAGCACCAACTGTCGATGCTCGAGGCGGTGAACGGCGACTTCGGCGTTGACCCGGCCCGGGCCGCCCTTGAAAGGCGCCGCCCAACGCTCCGACAGAATGTCGACGACTTCAGCACCGACGTTGTGACGGGTGCCCTGGTACTTTCGACCCGGATTGCGAAGCCCGACAACCACCAGGGGCGGCGTCAGCAGATCGCGACTACTCGTCGCTGCTCTCCCCGGCCTCAGCAGACTCACCAGCCTCTTCACCCTCTTCACCTTCTTCGAGGCCCTCTTCCGCTTCTTCCTCGGAGATGACCGCGGCCGGGATTGCAACGGTGACGACCGGGGCATCCGGATCGTCGAGGTAGTCGACACCCTCCAACACGGGTAGGTCGGAGATCTTGACGATGTCACCGATGTCGAGGTCGCTTATGTCGACGACGATGGCAGACGGAATTCCCCTGGGCAGAGCTTCAATTGTCACCGAGCTCCTGAGGGTTTCGACGATTCCACCACTGGTGCGGACACCGACAGGTTCTCCCTCGAGGTGCACGGTCACGTCGGTGGTGACCTTCTCTGTGAGAGAGATCGCCAGGAAATCGACGTGGTAGTACTCGGAGCGGAACGGGTGCCTCTGAATTTCCTTGGCCATCGTGAGCAAACTGCCGCTGCCTTCGATGTCAAGGGTGATGAGAGCGTTCAGGCCGGCCTCTGTGTGAAGCACGGAGTAGAGCTCGCGGGCGTTAACCGCGACGGACACGGGTTCGGCCTCACGACCGTAGACGGTTGCCGGGACAAGGCCCTCGCGACGCAGCCGGCGCGCGGGTCGGCTACCCATGGGGCGACCGGTCTCGGCGCGCAGAGTGAGTTCCATGAGGTGACTCCTTGGGAAAAAGGGGGACCACGCATTATGCCCGGGACGGCCGCCGTAGGCAAAGCGCGACACCCTGATGAGTCGGTTTCTCGGCAATACTATTGCGCGTGGACGACAACAGTATTGCTGAGAAAGCCGGGTTCGGGATTCTCGGCAATGTTGTTGTCCTCTGAGCTCAACAGTATTGCTGAGAAAGCTCAGGCAAGGGACCGGACAAGATCGGCTACAACGCGATCGGGATTCTGTCGAAGGTCGGTCGCCGTGTATCGAAGAATCCGATATCCGGCCAGGAGCAGTCGATTCTGGCGATTGCGATCGCGGGCAAACGCCTCCGGATCACTGTGAAACCGGTATCCGTCGAGCTCGATCACGAGACGCCGTTCAGGGTAGGCGAAATCGACCCGTCCGATCAGGACACCCCAGTCGTCGCGTATCTCGTATTGAGCAACCGGTATCGGCAGCAGCGCCTTGTCGACAATCCGGCGAAACTCATCTTCGAGAGCGCTTTCGTTTGTACCCACCCACTTGGCCCTTTCCTCTACGAGTCTCCGGATCACGCCGACTCCGGCGCGACCTTGCCGCCCAATATCACCAAGCAGGGTTTCAAACTCATTCAACGTGACGAGACGATCGCGCAGGACCTGGTTGAAAGCCCCCACGGCCATCCTCGGAGCAGATGCACCCAGGTCCACCACGGTTCGAGCGGGAGTGGTCGTCGGGATTCCGCGGACACTGGTGATGTGTGAGTCCGCAAGGTCCGTGGAACGGTGGACGTGGAAGGGTTTGGGTCGCCATCGCCCAGCGGATGTGGTCACATGAGGTTGTTCGGGACGCCGGTTGAGAAGACCCCATAGATGAGCTGCAGACTGGTGGGAGACTACAGCAGCGCCTCCGATGCCCAGAACAGCCGCCATCAGAGATTGCTCAACCGACGGCGGTGCCATCCTCGCCCGATACACGCCTCGATCGACGGGTACAAGTGCCCCGGTCCGCATCCGATGGTTGATAACACCAAGGCCGATGCCGGCGTTGATGAGCTGCCGGCGTGAGATGACCCCGTACTGAGCGGCAATCAGGTCGTCAACAGTTGCTCCAAAGCCACGATCCATGAAATGGAGATACCACGGACAAACGGCTCCCGGAAGACCCTTGGTTTCTCAGCAATCCTGATGCGCGTGGAGGACAACAGTATTGCTGAGAAATCCGGTCGGCCTTTCTCGGCAATGTTGTTGACCGTGGAGAACCATTCCATTGCTGAGAAAACCGAAGTCAGTGGAGGCCCACCAGGTCCCGCACCATCCTGGCGGTGGCTCCCCACAGAACCTCGCCGTCCAGATCGAAGAACCACACCTTGCGGCCCTGCCACAGTTCGAAACGCCAAGCAGATTCGTCGGCGAGGTCCGCGACTCGGGGCAGGAAGACCCTCTCGACCTCCCGCGGGGAAGGACGCAACTCGGGCACTCCCTGGATCCGACCGACCACCGGCACCACGAACAACGTGAACTCGACCGTGTGAATCACCGGCAGGAAACCCAAGAGCTCCACCGACGCCGGATCTATCCCGACCTCCTCCTCAGCCTCGCGAAGCGCCGTCGCGATCGGCCCGCTGTCTTCCGGATCGGGGCGCCCGCCGGGGAAGGCGATGTGGCCTGCGTGAGTCGGCATGGTCATCGGCCGCTTCGTCAGAATGACCCGAACGACGCCCGACTCGTCCGCGAAGAGTGGTACCAGCACCGCGGCGCGGTCCGAGCCAGTGCCTGCCGGTTCATCCGTCTCGATTCCTGGAAGTCGATCCCACATGCGGCGCCCCATGGTACGACCAGATAGGCTCTTTCCGAATGGAACTCGAACCAGACCCGTTATTCACCGGCCAGCTCATACTCAGGCCCTTTCGCCGGCGTGACGTCGATGCCCTCACCGGCGCGGTTCGAGCCTCCATCAACGACCTCCACGAGTGGTTGCCGTGGGCACACCTCGGCTACGGCCGAATCGAAGCCGCCCACTTCGTGCGCGAGTCGATCAAGGCCTGGCGCGAGACTCGCGCCTACGACTACTGCATCCGCGATCGCCAGGATGAAGAGAGCCTCCACCTCGGCAACGTCTCTATCTGGTTCGTCTCCAGAGGGTTCCGAACGGGCGAGATTGGGTACTGGGTTCGATCGGACCAAGCATCCCGTGGAATCGCCACCCAGGCAACCGCCCGACTGGCCCAGGTGGGGTTCGACCAGCTCAAGATGCATCGCATCGTGCTGCGAATCGCAGTCGGCAACCGTGCCAGTGAAAGGGTCGCCGAGAAACTCAACTTCGTGCGCGAGGGCATATTGCGGGAGGAGCTGAAAGTACGCGGTTCGTGGCTCGATCACACTGTGTACAGCATGCTCGATCACGAGTTCGACAGGCAGCGCCGGCACATCGCCGACCTGGTCGCCGGCGAGCAACCGTCAGTCGAGGGTGCCTGACCGCAAGGAGAGTCTCGTGCGGGCGGGTCCGAGCGCTCCGGGAGCACCACCACCCGAACGCGAAGCAGGGGCCCCATTGGGCCCCTGCTTCTCTGTACCGGTTGCTAGTTGCGAGACACTCGCTTCCTAGAAGTCCATGCCTCCGCCGTGGTCGTGTCCGCCGCCGGGAAGACTTGGAGAGTCTTCCTTGCGCTCTGCGATGAGAGCTTCGGTGGTCAGGAGCAACGCGGCGATCGATGCTGCGTTCTGGACGGTCGAACGCGTGACCTTGGCAGGATCGATGATCCCGGCCTTCATCAGGTCCTCGTATTCGCCGGTAGCAGCGTTGAACCCCAAGAGGCCCTCGCCGTTGCGAACATGCTCGACGACAACACCGCCTTCGTAGCCGGCGTTGACTGCGATCTGGCGAAGCGGCTCTTCGAGCGACCTGCGCACGATGATCCGACCCGTCTTCTCGTCGTCGTTGCCACCGCGCAGCTTGTCGAGAGCAACCTGCGCACGAAGCAGCGGAACGCCACCACCGGGCACGATGCCTTCTTCGACTGCGGCACGGGTGGCGGACACGGCATCTTCGATGCGGTGCTTCTTCTCTTTGAGCTCCACCTCGGTTGCCGCGCCGACCTTGATCACGACGACACCACCCGACAGTTTGGCGAGCCGCTCCTGGAGCTTCTCACGATCCCAATCAGAGTCGGTGTTCTCGATCTCACGCTCGATCTGCTTGATGCGGGAGGCGACATCGGTCTCGGAGCCTGCGCCGTCGATGACCGTCGTGTCGTCCTTCGTGACCACGACGCGGCGAGCGCGACCGAGCATGTCAACGGTGACACCCTCGAGCTTCAAGCCAACCTCTTCGGAGATGACGGTTCCGCCCGTGAGAATCGCAATGTCCTGCAGCATGGCCTTGCGACGCTCACCGAATCCGGGGGCCTTCATCGCAACCGACGAGAAGGTGCCGCGAATGCGGTTCACGACCAAGGTTGCCAGGGCTTCGCCCTCGATGTCCTCTGCGATCACGACGAGCGGTTTGCCCGTCTGCATGACCTTCTCGAGTACCGGAAGCAGGTCGTTGACCGAACCGATCTTCTGGTTGGCGATCAGGATGTAGGGATCGTCGAGAACGGCTTCCTGGCGATCCGGGTCGGTGATGAAATAAGGCGAGATGTAGCCCTTGTCGAACTGCATGCCTTCGGTGAACTCGAGTTCGATTCCGAAGGTCTGGCCTTCTTCAACAGTGATGACGCCGTCTTTGCCGACTTTGTCCATCGCTTCGGCGATCTTCTTGCCGATCGTGGGGTCGGCGGCGGAGATGGCGGCTACGGCCGCGACCTCGTCGCTGGTCTCGATCGTGCGAGAGAACTCGCCGATGAACTCGACGACCTTGGCAACCGCCTGCTCGATACCGCGCTTGAGGTCCATCGGGTTCGCACCGGCGGCGACGTTGCGCAGACCCTCACGGACCATTGCTTGCGCCAGCACGGTTGCAGTGGTGGTGCCGTCACCGGCGACATCATTGGTCTTGGTGGCGACTTCCTTTGCGAGCTGAGCACCCATGTTCTCCCATGGGTCATCGAGCTCGATCTCTTTTGCGATGGTGACACCGTCGTTGGTGATCGTGGGAGCTCCCCACTTCTTCTCCAACACGACGTTGCGGCCCTTGGGGCCGAGCGTCACCTTTACAACATCGGCGAGCTTGTTTACGCCCGCCTCGAGGCCCCTACGGGCCTCCTCATCGAAACGTAGTTCCTTCGCAGCCATTCAGAATCCTTCCTTATGTCTCAGCCGACGATGGCGAGAAGGTCGCGTGATGACAGGATCAGGTATTCCTGCCCATCCACCTTGACCTCCGTGCCACCAAACTTCGAATACACGACAACATCGCCTTTGCTCACGTCCATGGGCATGCGATCGCCATCTTCATTGAGTGCGCCCGGCCCAACGGCCAGAACCTCACCAAATTGCGGCTTTTCCTTGGCGGTGTCGGGAATCACCAGGCCGGAAGGAGTCCGCGCGTCGTCCTCCTCCTTCGCCTTGACGACCACTCGGTCGCCGAGAGGCTGAAGCTTCATGCCGAATCCTCCTAAAGATTGCGGGTTAGCACTCTCTGTATGAGAGTGCCAACAACGTTAGCACTCTCCCGCGATGAGTGCTAGTCCGCCGTCCGGCGGCTGAGAAGGCCCCGCAGTCAGTTAGTCTCCGCCGCGCCCGGACCAGACCATCCGTCCGGGAAGGAGACATTGAGTGACGTTCAGCCAAGGCTTCCTGGATACTGAAGCAACCCACCTCGCTCACAATTACGCACCCCTCCCGGTCGTACTTGCCCGCGGCGAGGGCAGCTGGGTGTATGACGTCGACGGCCGTGCATATCTGGACTTCCTCGCCGGTTACTCGGCCCTCAACTTCGGCCATCAGAACCCGCGCCTCATCGCCGCGGCGCGACACCAGCTCGAAACGCTGACTCTGACCAGCCGGGCGTTTCGCAGCGACAGGTTGGCCCCTTTCGCGAAGGCACTGACCGCCTTGTGCGGCAAGGAATCCATGCTCCCGATGAACACCGGCGCGGAGGCGGTCGAGACCGCCATCAAGATCGCCCGCAAATGGGGCTACGTTCGAAAGGGCGTCGGTCACGATCGTGCCAAGATCATCGTCAGCGACGGGAACTTCCACGGCCGGACCACCACCATCGTCAGCTTCTCATCCGACGAGGATGCTCGTACCGGCTTCGGCCCCTATACGCCGGGGTTCGTGTCGATCCCGTTCGGCGATGCCGCTGCCCTTGAGGCAGCAATCGACGAAGACACGGTGGCTTTCGTGCTCGAACCCATACAGGGCGAAGCAGGCGTGATCTTGCCGCCCGACGGCTGGTTGCGCGACGTTCGGCGGATCTGCTCCGATAACGAAGTGCTCATGATCGCCGACGAGATCCAGTCCGGACTCGGACGCAGCGGAGCCACATTCGCATGCGACCTCGAAGACGTCACACCCGATGTCTACATACTCGGGAAGGCTCTCGGCGGGGGGATTCTCCCGGTCTCAGCCGTCGTTGCGAACTGGGACATAATGAGCGTCCTCTCCCCCGGTCAGCATGGAAGCACCTTCGGTGGAAATCCCCTTGGAGCGGCAGTCGGACTGGAAGTGGTGGAGATTCTCGGCGAGGGCGAGATCCAGGCAAGAACGGTCGAACTCGGGAGGATCTTTGCCGACGGGCTCGCCTCGATAGCAGCCGAGTCCCGGGCCATCGCCGACATCCGTGTCCGTGGCCTGTGGGCCGGGGTGGACATCGCCGCCGGGGGCCCCACGGGCAAAGAGGTGACCACCCGGTTGGCGTCCAACGGTGTGTTGGCCAAGGAAACGCACGGTCGGACGATTCGATTCTCGCCGCCGCTGACCATCAGCGGCGGTGACCTCGCGCTTGGCCTGGAGAGAATCGCGCAATCCCTGGCATAGCTTTGCGCGGTCGGGACGGGGTCACCGGCTCTTCTTTGGACCGGGGAAGAAGGCGTTGGTGGTCCGAACGTACTCCTCGTATCCGGACCGGGCCTTCACGAGCTTCTTCTCCAACGGCGCCACCCCGGAAACGCGCAACAGGAGAACCGACATCACGATCGGGCCGTAGATACTCCACCATCCGCCCGCATCCGCGGCGACCAGGAACAGGCCCCACCACACCATGAAGTCGCCGAAGTAGTTGGGATGACGTGTCAATCCCCACAATCCGGAGTCGAGCACTTTCCCATGGTTGGAAGGGTCCCGTTTGAAGATCGAGAGTTGCCAGTCGCCGACCGCTTCGAAAAACAAACCCACCGCCCATACGGCGATCCCGACGAAGGCGAGAAGACCAGGATCGTCGGATCCGTCGACTCCGGCCAGCAGTGGAGCGGAAACCAGCCAGGCCAGGAAGGCGTTGACCCAGAACACTGTGATCAGGTTCCTGTAAGGCCAGGTCGGGCCGCCGCGCTCACGCATGCGCCGATAGCGGAAGTCCTCGGGTTCCCCCCAGTTGCGCCAAGTGAGATGTCCGGACAATCGGAGCCCCCACGCCGTCACCAACGCCAGCGTCAAGGTGGTTCGTCCGCCTGCCGGAGCATCCGTGGCCGTCGCGTAGACGACCGCGACCACTATGAAGGTCAGACTCCAGAAGAGGTCGATGATCCCCGCATCCCGGCGCACCAGGCTGGCCACCCAAACGAGGAGGGTGATGGCGGCAAGAACGGCAAGGCCGAGAAGAGATGCGGTTGAGTCGAACATTCCTTCACTCGTCTGGCTCTTATATCACCGGCGCAGTTGCCGGAGGTTCTCCGGTCAGGCCGTGTCGAGGCGCAGATTGGTATCGACCTGGCTGTCCCAAGCCGAGTAGACGCCCTGCGCCAACCAGTGCGCTCCGGCCACACCAATCATCGCCGCGTTGTCAGTGCAGAGGGCCAGAGCCGGTAAGAACAGTTCGACCCCTCTCCTGGCGGCCTCTTCCTCCATTCTCTGCCGGAGACGCCGATTGGCGAGAACTCCACCTCCCGCCCCGACCATCCGAACGCCGGTGTCCTCGACGGCGTTGAATGTCTTCTGGATGAGCACATCGACGATCGCCTCTTGGAAGGATGCGGCAACGTCCTCGATCGGCGGGAGAGAACCGGAGGCTTTGGCCTTCTCGATGAATGTGACGGTTGCGGTCTTCAGCCCGGAGAACGAGACGTCGTACCTGCGCTCGCGCAAGGGACGCGGCAGGGCGATAGCCTGCGGATCGCCGTCGGAGGACATCCGATCGATGGCCGGACCACCCGGATATCCGAGACCCATGAAGCGAGCGATCTTGTCGAACGCCTCACCGGCGGCATCGTCGATGGTCTGCCCGAGAACCTCGTAATCACCCCAGCCGCGTACATGAACGACCTGGCTGTGTCCTCCGGAGGCAAGCAAGACAACTGCCGGTGGAGCGAAGCCTTCGAACTCGAGGCGGGGAGCCATCAGGTGCCCCTCCATGTGATCCACTCCAACGAACGGCAACTGTCGTGCCCATGCGGTGGCCTTGGCGAAGGAGAAACCGACCAGCAGCGCTCCCACGAGACCGGGCCCCTGGGTTGCAGCTATGCCATCCAGGTCGTCGGGATGGATACCGGCCTCGACCAGAGCCCGGTGGGTCAGCGAGCGGATCGACTCCACGTGTGCCCTTGCCGCAATTTCGGGCACAACCCCACCGAATCTGGCGTGCATGTCCACCTGGGACGACAAAACGTTCGACAGGATCTTGGAGCCGCGCACCACCGCCACCGCCGTCTCGTCGCAGCTCGTCTCGAAAGCCAGAACCGTTGGTTCGATTGTCACAGTTCCTCCCGAATCGACTGCAGTCGTTCCTGGTAGTCGGGCTCGTTGATGCCGCTCGCCCACATGATCAGCGCATCCTCGTTCAGGTAGTAATCCTTGCGGACTCCCACCGGCGCAAAGCCGAACTTCCGGTACAGGGCCTGGGCGGAATCGTTGGACATCCTCACCTCGAGCGTCAGATGCTCTGCGTCGGAGGCCAGCGCCGCTTCGACGAGTCGCATCATCAGGCGTTTGGCGATTCCCCCGCCCCGTGTCTCCGGCGACACCGATACGGTAGTTATATGGGCATCCTCGAACACGATCATCATGCCCGCATAGGCGACCGGCCTGTCGCCATCAACCGCTATGAGGTATACCCGGTTCGGCTGCGAGAGCTCGTCCCGGAAGACACCCTCCGACCAGGGCTCGGGATATACCCGGCGTTCCAGTTCGGCCACCAGGGGAATGTCGGCGGGTGTCATCGCCCGGATCTCCATCACGCCTACGCCGTGCCGTCCCACGGCCCCTCCTGACGGAACTGCTTCCAGGCGATGGACACGTCCGGTTCTCTCAAATAGAGCGGGCGCAGGTCTTCAGGTGAGGGGAACACACCCTTCTGGAGTGGCCCGGCAGCCAGATCGAGCAACGCCGAGGCATCCGGATAACGAGGCCGACCCGACTTGACCCGATGCAATCCGCGGAAGGTCGCCTCCGGAACGCTCTGGGTGTCTCCAACGATCAGCACCTCGCCCGCATCCGACTCGAGCATCGCCCGCAGATGATCCGGGGACATGATCTCAGGCGGTCCATCCTTGACGACCCCGCCGGGAACCGGCCGGTAGGACGCCACTGCCAGCTCACCGCGCCGCACATCGACGACCGCATATATGTGCCGATGTCCGGTAGCCGCCCGCAGGGCAACGGCGTCGAGAGACGTAACCGGGATGACGGGGATTCCGAGCGCGGCCGCCATGCCCTGTGCGGTCGAGAGACCCACCCGGATCCCGGTGTAGAGGCCGGGGCCGACGTCGACGGCTATGGCATCCAGATCGGCGGGATTCCATCCGGCCTGATCGAAACAGAAATCAACCGCAGTCACGATGAACCCTCCGTGCCCCTGCCGGTCGACCCGTTTGGCCGAGGCAACAGTGGCACGCCCATCCCCCAGTGCGACCGACGAAGCCGGCGTCGCGGTCTCGATTGCCAGAACCTTCACTCGGACATCTCCTCGAGAGGCCGCTTCGCCCAGTCGCCGTTCGGCTCGAGACGGACGCGTCGATCAGTCTCGCCCGTGATCTCAATGAGAACCTTCAAGTGATCACCGGGAAGGCTGGCTACCACCGCATCACCCCACTCGACTACCAGCACGGAGCTCAGCGACTCTTCGTATACATCGAGAGCGTCGAACTCTCCAAGGGAGCCAATCCGGTAGACATCGACATGAACGAGAGGGAGGAACCCGGACGTGTACTTCTTCATCAGAACGAAGGATGGGCTGGTCACGTGTTCGTCGATGCCGAGACCATCGGCGATTCCGCCGACAAAAGCAGTCTTACCGGCGCCCAATGTGCCGCACAGCACCACGACGTCTCCGGCGCGTAGCAGCCCGGACAGTCGGCGCCCGATTGCCCGAGTGTCCGCGTCGGAACCAGAGTTGAGATCAACAGTCACGCAAAGAACTCCAACTGCGTTGTTTCCTGGAGGCTAGTTGCCCGGGGGCCCGCCTCCGTGCGTTCCCGGGTAGCTATGACCGGATCTTCGACGGACCCTTCGTCGAGGACCCGGCGGGCCAGCGCGAAGTCTTTGCGCATGTCGTTGAGGACTCGCTCACCGCCCCGCAACGCCGCCGCCGGGTGGAACGTGGGAACCACGAATCTCCCCCACCACGGGTAGGCGGTTCCCCGCAGCCGGGTGATCCCGGTCGATGTCTTGAGGAGCAGTTTGGATGCGAAGTTGCCCAGCGTCATCACCACCGCCGGGTCTATCAGCTTTATCTGTCTTGCCAGATAGCCCTTGCACGCCTCGATCTCCTCCTCCCTGGGATCGCGGTTGCCCGGCGGACGACATTTCAGAACGTTGGCGATGTATACCTCATCGCGGGAGATCCCCACCTCTTCGGCCAGGCGGTCGAGGAGTCGACCCGCCGCCCCGACAAAGGGCTCGCCGCTCAGGTCCTCGTTGCGGCCCGGCGCCTCGCCGATGAACATGAGATCGGCATTGGCACCGCCGACACCGAACACGACGTTCGTTCTCGTTTCGGCGAGGCCGCACGCAACACAGGCGGCCGCCTCTTCCGCCAGGAGCCGAAGCTCGTTGTCACTCACCTGATGTTCCTCGTCGGATCGCCGCCTCTATCGCTCGCGCGGTGGCAACAAAAGCAGCCTCGGACAGCCGGTCGACGTCGCCCGGGCGGGCCCCGCACGAAACTGCAAACGCCGCATCGCCATCATATCGAGTGTGTGCAGGCCGAAGACAGGCTGCCAGAGCGTCCTGGGCGCGGACGGCCAGCCGCCGGGTAGACGGGCGGTCGAGAGCCGCGTCCGTGACGACCACCACGAGGGTCGTGTTGACCGCCGTCATCGTCGCCGGGTTGAAATCGGGAGCGACCTGACCTCCGGTGAGGGACTCCCCTTCGAGAGTGAACACATCACCGAGCGCGTTGACCACCGCGAGCGCGGCAACCGTGACGCCGTCGAGATCCACCGAAGCAGACCCCAACCCGCCCGGGCGTATGTGCTCCAAACCCCGCCACTTGGAAACGGTTGCACCTGCGCCGGCCCCGACGGGCCCGTTCTCGACCGGATCGGCGGTGGCCGCCCGGTAGGCGAGCGATCCCTGCGCCGGGCCGGGCCGGGCGTCGGCATCGCCCGCCGCCATGTCGAAGATCACGGCGGCGGGGACGATGGGAACCGGGCCGAGCGGCGTGGGGTGCCCGCGACCATCTGCAAGGAGTTCCCGCATCACACCGTCTGCGGCGGCCAGGCCGAATGCGCTTCCGCCGGTCAACAGCAGAGCCTGGATCGTCTCGACCCGCATACCCGGCTCGAGGAGAGCCGTTTCACGGGTTCCCGGTGCACCGCCGCGAATCTCGACTGCGGCCACATTCGGCTCCGGCAACACGACGACGGTACAGCCGGTGATCCCGGTCGGGTGGGTCCAATGACCCACCTTCACTCCCTCGACGGCCGTGAGGGTCATGGCAAGTACCTCCTCGGCATGCGCGGCCCGATCTGGCACACGATCTCGTAGTTGATGGTCCCGATCAGATCCGCCCACTCCTCAACCCTGATTTGCTCATCACCCTGACGGCCGATCAGAACGACCTCATCTCCTACCTCGATCTCATCGTTTCCGACGTCGACCACGATGTAGTCCATCGTCACCGTGCCTGCCAGCGGATATCGCCTTCCTCGAATGAGGACCTCTCCGACCGAGGAGAGCAAACGCGGCATGCCGTCGGCATAGCCGATCGGGACGGAGGCAACCCGACCGTTGGAAGGCAACGGACGTCGCCTGCCGTACGAGGGGCGGGTGCCGGCCGGGTGCCGCCGGATATGCGCCACCTTGGAGACGACACTCATCGCCGGCCGCAACCCGAGATCGGCACCAACGGACGGAGAAGGCTGCAGTCCGTAAGTCCCGATTCCAACCCTCACCATGTCGTAGCGAGCCTCCGGAAACAGAATCGCTCCCGCCGTGTTGGCCGCGTGGACCAGTGGAACTCGTATGCCCTCGGACCGCAGGACGTTCAACGTCTCCTCGAAGCGCTCGATCTGGGTTCGTGTGAAGTCGGCATCCTCCTCAGCGACGGCGAAGTGGGTCCACACCGCTGCGAGGTCCAGACCGGGAGAATCACAGATGAGGCGGGCAAAGTGGAGGGCATCGGCCGCCGAAGCACCGACCCTGTGCATGCCCGTGTCTATCTTCAGGTGCACCGAGACGGGGGATGTGGCCAGGGAGGCCAGCGCCTCGATCATGGGGAGCGAATAGACGGTGGGTGTCAGGTCCCATTGCAGTAGCGCGGGGGCCGATCCGACCGGGGGCTCCGACAGCAGCAGGATCGGTGCATCGATACCGGCCTCCCGCAGGCGAGCACCTTCGGATACCAGTGCCACCGCCAGGCGGCCGGCTCCAGCGTCGATCGCAGCCTCGGCGACCGGCACATCCCCGTGACCGTAAGCATCGGCTTTGACGACTGCACAGACTTCCGCCGGCGCCACCAGGCCGGCCAGCGCGGAAACATTGTGCGCCACCGCGTCGAGATCGACGTCGACCCAGGTAGGCCTCACCGGACGACCCTCCCGATTTCTCGTACCAGCGACATTGCCGTGACGTTCTCTCGCTCGGCAAGTGTCGCACCGGCGATGCCATGCCAGTAGGCGGCACTTCTCGCGGCCGTCTCATGGGGCATACCCGAGGAGACAAAAGCCGCCGTCACGCCGGTCAGCACGTCACCCGTCCCGATAGTGGCCAATTCCGGGCCACCGGAGTCCACGACCCACAGCTCTTCTCCGGCAACGAAGGTCGGGTTGCCCTTGAGAACCACTGTGGCACCGGTCTCCCTGGCCAGAGAGGTTGCCTCCGAGTAACCGGCGTCGTGCCCGGTCAGACGCCGGAACTCCCCCGCGTGCGGGGTGATGATCGTCGGGGCACGGCGGGTTGCGAGCAGATCGACGCCGGACAGGGTGTTGATGCCGTCCGCATCGAGCAGAAGCGGACCGGTCCAACGCTCGAGGAGCAGCCGAACGAACCCATCAACCCCGGGGCCGAGCCCGGGGCCGACCGCCAACACGTCGAAGCGGGCCGCGTGGTCGAGCACTTCGATGGCGTCCTCGGTGGCGGGGACTCCACCTTTGCCGAAGGCGTGGGTGAGGACTCCGGGAGCCGATGAGGCATAGATCCCCTGCGTGTCGGCCCGGCAGATGATCGACGTAGACCCTGCACCGGCGGCAAGAGCCGACCAGGCGGCGAGGAGAGCTGCTCCGGTCATCCCTGGTGCACCGCCCACAACCGCCACCGATCCGGCCGACCACTTGTGCACGGTCCGACCTCGTTCGGGGAGAGGAGCGTCGGATCGTTCACACTCAAAGAACTCGGAATCACCCTGCGGCAGGCCAATGGCGACAACATTCACGACACCGCATACGTCCGGCCCGAGGCCGACGAGGTGGCCGACCTTCTTCGCCTGAAAAGTCACGGTCCGTTCGGCCCGGAAACAGGAACCGGCCGAAGTGCCGTCGGTGGCGTTCAATCCGCTTGGAACATCCACCGATAGAACCCGCCCGGCAAACTTCGCCCAGGAGATGGCGGCTTCCGGGAGGTTGCCCCGGAATCCGGCGCCGAAGAGAGCATCGACGACGAGATCGACGGGAACGGGATCGGCCTCCCACGGCCGGATCGGCACGCCTGCAGACCGAGCCAGGCCGGCCGCCCATTTTGCGCCGGTCGAACGCGGCTCGGCGAGCGCCAGTACCCGGACCGCCACGCCCCGCTCACGTAAGTAGCGGGCTGCCACATAACCGTCACCACCGTTGTTGCCGGGCCCGGCGAGGACGACGACCTGCGAGCCGTAGCCGATCCCCATGTCGACCGCCGCGAGTGCAACGCCGAGTCCGGCGCGCTCCATGAGCACTTGAACCGTTTCGGTCGAAGCCTCGTCGAGTGCGGCCGCCTGCGCTGCCGTTAGAACGGGTTTCATGGAAGGGGGCTGATTGCGGGCACGACATTGATGATAGGGAAGACTCGCGGCCGCCACCTGAACCCCCCGTTTTCTCAGCAATACTGTTGATCCCCACGCGCATCAGCATTGCTCGGAAACGGTCTTCAACTTCTCAGCAATACTGTTGATCCCCACGCGCATCAGCATTGCCGAGAATACCGGGCCTGCCGTCTAGTGCTCCCCGACCGCCACCGCCATCACCATGGCCGTGACGTCCGTGTGGGTGATGGTGACGAGCACTTCGGTGATTCCGAGCTGTGCGGCACGTGCTTTGGCTGTGCCGAAGAGGTTCACGCGAGGGGCTCCCCCTCCTGTGATCTCCACGTCCTGCCATCGGATCCTGCGCCATCCCGTTCCCATGCTCTTCATGACCGCTTCCTTGCCGGCAAAGCGAGCCGCGTACCGTCGAGCCGGATTGGCGAAGCGCGACGCGTAGGCACGCTCGTGCTCGGTGAAAACACGTTCAGGAAACCGCTCGTACTTGTCGAGCAACCGCTCGACCCTATCTATTTCCGCGAGGTCGACCCCGAGTCCGATTATGCGCATCGGAGAAGCTTACGCCCCCGCCGTGAGGCGGGGGACGAGAAACAAATGCTCTCGAACCTGCCTGCATGGCCGGCAGGCCTATTCCACCGTCACCGTCTTGGCCAGGTTGCGTGGTTTGTCCACGTCGAGTCCGCGCTGTTTCGCCAGCCAGTAGGCGAGCAGCTGCAACGGCACCACCGCAGTGACCGGGCTGAGCAGCTCCGGCGCCCACGGAACAGAGATCACCTCGTCGGCCACGGCTTCACCCTCGCTATCACCCTCGGTGAGCACCAGAAGAATGGTCCCGCTGCGGGCTCGCATTTCCTGCATATTGGAGAGCATCTTGCCCTTCACGTGGCTGTTCGTGGCAACGCCGACGACCACCACGCCCTCCTCAATCAGCGCGATGGGGCCGTGCTTCATTTCGCCGGCCGGGTAACCCTCGGCGCGCAAGTAGGCGATCTCCTTGAGCTTGAGCGCGCCCTCCATCGCCACCGGGAAGGCGGCGCTTCTTCCCAGGAAGAAGAAATCACGGCGGTCGGCCCACTGCTCGGAAATCTCACGGATACGGTCGGACTGCCGGAGCACTTCTTCGACCTGATCGGGCAGGACGAACATCGCCTTCACAGCATTCTGGATGGCAGCGTCGTCGAGTGAGCCTCGCGCATGGGCCAGCCACAGGGCCAGCAGCTGCATTGCGGTCAACTGGGTAGTAAACGTCTTCGTGGCGGCAACTCCGATCTCCGGCCCGGCCCGCGTGTAGAGCACGGCGTCGGCCTCCCGGGCCATCGCCGAGTCGACGACGTTCGTCACCGCGATCAGCTTGGCTCCTTGCGCCCTGGCATAGCGGACGGCTGCCAGGGTGTCCAGCGTCTCGCCCGACTGGGAGATTCCCACGACAAGCGTGTTGGTATCGAGTACCGGGTCGCGGTATCTGAACTCGGACGCGATGTCGGTCTCAACAGGCAATCGCGTCCATCGTTCGATCGCGTACTTGGCCATCATCGCTGCGTGATAGGAGGTCCCGCAGGCAACCACGAATACCTTGTCGAAGGAGCGGGCGGTTCCGACATCGAGGTCGAGTTCGCGCAGCCGGACCAATCCGTCTGAGTCGAGCCGGCCGCGCAACGTGTCGCGGATCGCCTTGGGCTGTTCGAAGATCTCCTTGAGCATGAAGTCGGGAAAGCCGCCCTTCTCGGCCGACTCGAGATCCCACTCGATTTCTCGCATCTGCGGTTCAACGATCGTTCCGGATAGGTCGCTGATGGTGATACTTCCTGGCCGTACGGCCACGATTCGATCGTCGTCGAGGACCGCCATCCGCCTGGTGTATTCGAGGAAGGCCGGAATATCGGACGCCAGGAAGTTCTCGCCGTCTCCCAGGCCTATCACCAGCGGGCTGCCACGACGGGCACCGACGATGAGCTCCGGTTCATCGGTCCTGACGACGGCCAGCGCCAGAGCGCCTTCCGCCAATTGCATGACTTCCCGTACGGCCTCTTCGAGGGGGAGATCGGCCCGATCCTCGATCAGGTGAGCGACCACTTCGGTGTCGGTCTCGGACCGGAACGAATGCCCCGCTTCGATCAGTTCGGCCTTCAGGTCCGCCCAGTTCTCGATGATCCCGTTGTGGACGACCGCCACGCCTCCAGCGCAGTCCGCGTGCGGATGGGCGTTGATCGTGTTGGGAGCGCCGTGGGTTGCCCAGCGTGTGTGCCCGATCCCGGTGGTGCCCTGGCTGATCCGTCCTTCCAGTTCGGACTCGAGGTCGGCGATGCGCCCGGCCTTGCGGGTTATCTCGACTCCGATTTCTTCGAGGATCGCCATGCCGGCAGAGTCATATCCCCGGTATTCCAGACGTCGGAGTCCCCCGATCAGCAGCGCTTGGACCGGACGCGGCCCTACATACCCGACGATGCCACACATCGCGTTCTTTCCTTCCCACGTTCCGCGCCGACCTAATGCCGGCTATCACCGGGACGGTTCGTATGCCGCAGCATCTGACTGTGGCACCCACATCGGACCGGACTTTGTGGCACCGGTCGCCCGGTGGCTTTGATCCGCTCCGTCACGATCGTGGGAACCGAGAGGGCATCCGCCGAAGGTTCGATACTCCCTCTTCCTCGTCACCCCTTGCGGGGCCAGGCGCTCCAATGTTCTGAATCCCGGATTGCACAGAACGATAGTCGCCGCCACCGGCTCCGGATATGAGGAGCGGCATACGGGCTTCAGGCCAACTCGGCTCGCACAACACCGATCAAATCATCGGCGATTGCCGCCGCGCCGTCCTTTGTCGATGCCTCGACCATGACCCTGATCAACGGTTCGGTCCCGGAGGCTCTGACGAGAATCCTCCCATTCCCGGCGAGCTCCTTTTCGGCTCGCTCGACCGCAGACCAGATCACCTCGGACTCCTCCAGACCTTTGGTCTCCCCCACTCTGACATTTCGGAGAATCTGCGGAAACTCGGTGATCGTCTCTCTGCGGAGGTCTGCGAGCCGCCGACCGGACGCGGCCACCACCTCGACGAGCCGAAGTGCCGTCAGGAGACCGTCTCCGGTCACCAGATCGTTGAGGAAGATGACGTGCCCCGATTGCTCGCCGCCCAAGGACGCGCCGTGCTCACGCATGCCCTCGAGAACATAGCGATCACCGACCTGGGTCTGAATCAGGTTGACGCCGATGGACTCCATCGCCTTGCGGAAACCCAGATTGGACATCACGGTGGCAACCACGGTGTTGTTCTTCAGCCGACCGCGCTCGTGCATATGACGGGCGATGACCGCCATGATGACGTCGCCGTTGGCGGGTACCCCCTCCTCATCGACCGCAATCAGCCGATCTGCGTCACCGTCGAAGGCGAGGCCCAGGCGGCCTTTCGCCTCCCTGGCGAGAAACGCAGGGGATGTGGCCCCAACGCCATCGTTGATGTTGGTTCCGTCCGGATCGGCGGCCAGGACCCTGACGTCTGCCTTCAAGCGGTGGAACAACTGAGGCGCCGCCTTGTATGCGGCGCCGTTGGCACAGTCGAGTGTCAGCGCGAGGCCGCGGAAGGAGTACTCGGCGAGTCCTGCCAGGAAGTCGAGATACTCCGCGAGGGCATCCGTGTTCAAGAACCTGGTGCCGACCGCCTCCCCGACGGCGACGTTGAAGGGGCGATCAGTTCGAAGCCGGGCCTCGATCTCATCCTCTTCGGCGTCGGAGAGCTTGGCCCCCGTCGCGCCCAGCAGTTTGATGCCGTTGTCCGAGGCTGGATTGTGTGAGGCACTGACGACGGCTCCCATCATTGCACCGCTGGTACCGGTGAGACGGGCGACCCCTCCGGACGGGAGCACGCCGACGTCGACCGTGTCGATGCCGACGCTGTGGAACCCGGCCTGAAGCGCGGAGGACAGCATCTCGCCCGACCTCCTGGTGTCGCGACCGACGATCACCGGCCCGCGCGGAAGAGCCTCACCGGCGGCTCGGCTCAGCCGCATTACGAAGTCGGGCGTCAGTTCGGTGTTCGCGACACCGCGGATGCCGTCGGTTCCGAAGAGTCGGCGACCCTCCTTGAGCATCTAGCGCTTTGTGTACTGCGGAGCGCGACGGGCCTTGCGGAGGCCGTACTTCTTGCGCTCAACCCTGCGAGCGTCTCTGGTCAGCAGGCCGTTGCTCTTCAGCTGCGGCCGGAGTTCAGGGATCAAGTCAAGGATCGCACGGGCGATGCCGAGACGAATCGCGTCGGTCTGCCCGGTCGTGCCGCCACCATGGACCGTGACGTACACGTCGTAGCGGCCTTCTATTTCGCCCACTCGGAGCGGTTCGAGAACACGGATACGCTGCGCCATCGTCGGGAAGTAATCCTCCAACGACCGGTCGTTGATGACAACACGGCCCGTCCCCTCATGGAGTCGGACACGGGCTACCGAGGACTTGCGACGCCCGGTTGCCTGAACGAGTGGCTTGGACATCAGGCGTCCACCTTTCGGATATCGAACACGAGTGGTTGCGGCGACTGCGCCTCGTGTGGATGGTCCGCCCCGGCATGAACCTTCAGCTTCTTGAGCATCTGGCGTCCGAGACGATTCTTTGGAAGCATTCCCCTGACCGCCCGCTCCATCACCTGCTCCGGACGGCGGTCGATGAGCGATGCGAAGGACTCTTCCTTCAACCCGCCCGGAAAACCGGAATGGCGGTAGTAGATCTTGCGCTCGGATTTGGCCGATGTGACCGCCACCTTGTCGGCGTTGACTACGACGACGAAGTCACCAACGTCGAGATGCGGTGCGAATTGCGGCTTGTGCTTGCCGCGCAGCACCTGAGCGATCTCTGACGCCAGCCGCCCGAGTGGGAGGCCCTCTGCGTCCACGACATACCAGGCGCGTTGCACGTCGTCGGGTTTTGGTGAATAGGTCTTCTGCATCATCGAATCCTCGCGAGGGAAAGACCCCGCGATAGCGGAGCCGACGCATGGTATCGAATTACACCGTCAATCGTCAATCTCGCAACCCGTTTTTCTCAGCAATGCTATGTACCGTTGGGGATGCACAGCATTGCTGAGAAAACGAGGAACACCGAATTGACCGACAAACTGATCTCCCTCGACGAGATTCGCGCGGCGAGAGCCCGCATGGGATCGACCGTAATCGTGACTCCTTCCGTCCACTCGACATCGTTCTCACGGATGACGGGACGCGATGTCTGGTTCAAAGCGGAGAACCTGCAGCGGACCGGATCGTTCAAGATCCGGGGAGCGATGAACGTCCTCTCACAGCTCGACCCCGAGGAACGCTCCGCCGGGGTCGTTGCCGCCTCGGCCGGGAACCATGCCCAGGGTGTAGCCCTCGCCGCTCAGTCGACCGGAGTTCGGGCAACGGTCTTCATGCCCGAGGCGGCGCCGCTGCCCAAGGTTTCGGCGACCAGGGAGTACGGAGCGGAGGTCCGACTCACCGGCACGAGCCTCGAAGACGCGGTGGTCGCCGCCAGGGCATACGCCGGCGAGACGGGTGCCCGTTTCATCCACCCATACGACGACGCCGCAATCGTGACGGGTCAGGGGACGCTGGGGATCGAGGTGGCCGAGCAGGTCCCGGAAGCCGGAACGGTCGTCATTCCCGTCGGTGGTGGTGGCCTCATGGCCGGATCCGCCGCCGCGCTCAAAGCGCTGCGGCCCGATGTCCGCATCGTCGGCGTTGAGATCGTCACCGCCAACACCTACGAGCTCAGCAGGAAGGAGGGTTCACCAACGCCGGTGGCGCCCCGGCCGACGGTTGCCGACGGGATCGCCGTCCACGAGCCCTCCCTCCTCGCCTTCAGGCACATCGAGGCTTTCGTGGATGAACTGGCGACGGTCGACGACCCCCAGGCAATGCAGGCCGTCGCCTTCCTCCTCGAACGCACGAAGCTGCTGGTTGAGGCGTCGGGCGCGGTCGGCGTCGCAGCTCTCATGGAGGGCCGGCTCGACCACCTGCCGGATCCGTTCGTCATCGTCCTCTCCGGCGGCAACATCGACCTGCTCCTCCTCAATCGCGTCATTCGAGGGGGCCTCGCCGCCGCCGGACGCTTCGCCTGGTACCGGGTACGGATTCCCGATGTGCCCGGTCAGCTGGCCGGCCTGCTAAACGTGATCGCTTCCCACGGAGGCAATGTCGTCTCCGTGGAGCACTACAGGGAGGAAGGCGGGGTGCCGGTCGGCTTCACGGATGTTCTGATTGCCGTGGAGACTCGCGGCCCGGAGCACTCGGACGAACTGCGTTTGGCGCTGGGCGAGTACGGACTCGTCGGCTAGCGGCAGGCCGCCAACGCCCGGCGACCGGCTCCCGGTTGAAGCCGGGTCCCGAGCCATGGGCAAAGAGTCATCGACTGTTGCCTGCTACCGATTCGCAACTCGGGATACCTCTTACTCGTCGCCGGCACCCGTCTGCGACATGGCGGCTATCTCCCGCACGACGTCTGCATTGGCCAAGGTGGTCACGTCACCGAGTTGCCTTTCCTCCGAGATGTCCTTCAGCAACCTTCGCATGATCTTGCCCGATCGCGTTTTGGGCAGATCATCGGTGAAGACAATGCTCTTCGGTTTGGCAATCGGACCGATCGTCGCAGCCACATGGTCCCGCAGTTCGTGGAGTAGTTTGTCGTCGCCGACCTCCCCTGCGCGGAGCGTGACGAAGGCGGCGATCGCCTGCCCGGTCAACTCGTCCTTGCGCCCTACGACGGCCGCCTCTGCCACCGCTCTGTGAGAGACGAGCGCAGACTCGACCTCTGTCGTGGAAATGTTGTGCCCGGCCACGAGCATCACATCGTCAACCCGGCCGAGAAGCCAGAAGTATCCGTCGTCGTCTCGTTTGGCACCGTCGCCAGGGAAGTACGATCCCTCCATCCGCGACCAGTAGGTCTGCACATAACGATCCGGGTCACCGTAGATCGTTCGCAGCATCGAGGGCCACGGCCTGGTGATGGTGAGGAAACCGCCTCCGCCGAGTGGGACCGAGTTGCCTTCCTCATCGATTACGTCCGCCGAGATGCCCGGGAAGGCAAGTGTCGCCGATCCCGGCTTGGTGGCAACGGCGCCCGGGAGCGGCGTGATCATGATTGCCCCGGTCTCCGTCTGCCACCAGGTGTCTACGATGGGGCGGCTGCCTCCGCCGATGTTCTCGTGGTACCAGATCCATGCTTCCGGGTTGATCGGCTCGCCGACGGTACCGAGAACGCGCAGTGAGCTGAGGTCGTGGCCGGCCGGGAACTCATCACCCCACTTCATGAAAGCCCGAATCGCGGTCGGTGCCGTATAGAAGATCGTGACCTTGTAGTCCTCGATGATCTGCCACAGACGGTCCTTGCCCGGCCAGTCGGGGGCTCCTTCGTACATGACGCCGGTCGTGCCGTTGGCGAGAGGTCCGTAGACGATGTAGGAATGGCCGGTGACCCACCCGATGTCGGCGGCGCACCAGTAGACATCATCGGGTTTGATGTCGAACACCAGGCTGTGCGTCGTCGTGACTCCAGTCAGGTAGCCGGCCTGCGTGTGGACGATTCCTTTCGGTTTCCCGGTCGTCCCGGACGTGTAGAGGATGTACAGCATGTCCTCGGCGTTCATCACTGCAGGTTCGAACTCCGTCGGCTTCCCTTCGACAACATCGTGGTACCAGGCGTCCCTGCCTTCGGTCATCGTTATCTCGTTGCCGGTCCGTCTGACGACGACCACATGCTCGATCGAGGGGCTCTGCGCGACGGCCACGTCGACATTGGCCTTCAACGCCACGACACTCCCCCGGCGCCAGGCCCCATCCTGAGTGATCACGACTTTGGCTTCGGCGTCGTTGATGCGGTCGGCAAGAGCGTCTGATGAGAATCCTCCGAACACGACCGAATGGGCGGCGCCGATGCGAGCGCAAGCCAGCATCGCGATCGGGAGTTCCGGGATCATGCCCATGTAGATCGCCACTCGATCACCTTTGGCGACACCCATTCCGGCCAGCCCGTTGGCGAATCGGTTCACCTCCTGGTACAGCTCGCGAAATGTGAAAGTCCTGGTGTCTCCCGGCTCGCCGATCCAGTGGTAGGCAATCTTGTCTCCCTCGGTGTCGAGGTGGCGGTCGAGGCAGTTGTAGGTGAGGTTCAGTTCTCCGTCCTTGAACCACTTGAAGAACGGTGGATTAGAGTCGTCCAGCACCTCGGTCGGCTCTTTGAACCAGGAGATCCGGCTCCGAGCCTGTTTCTCCCAGAACCCGAGCCAATCCTCCTCCGCCTGCTCATGAATGCCCGGCCGGGCATTGGCCTGCGCGGCGAATTCGTCGGACGGCGGGAAGACTCGGTCCTCTGTGCTGAGGTTTTCGATGGCCTGACGCCTGAGGTCTGACACAAAGGCTCCTTCCTACCGCCCTTTGAGCGGACATGACTCCGTGCGACGTACGTTTTCGGTCGACATGGTACGAAAACGCCGGCTCCGTCGCCATGGGGGCCGAAGATCGGTCGACCCGGGCGGTGGGCCGACTTCTTCCGCCACGATCCCTCCACAGTCGGGATTGGTGATGCAGGGCCGGTGATTTCTCAGTAGCCGACGCTCCACAGAGTCAGTCCGTGCGGCGGGGCAACGGCGCCGTCGGTGGCCGCCCGGTTGCGAGCTTCGATGATGAGAGGCACTTCGCTCGCGTCGATCTTGCCAAGGCCGACCTCGACGCACAGACCGACCAGAGAACGCACCATTTGCTGACAGAACGACGAGGCGACCACCTCGAACTCGAGCACACGGTCGTTCAAGTTCCGCCATTCGGCGGACATGACATCCCGCACCGTCGTACGGCCTTCGGAGACCCGGCAGAAAGTGGCGAAATCATGCCTGCCGATGAAGTGATCCGAGACCGAGCACAGCACACCGACGTCCAGCGGTTGCCCAACGTGCCATGCCCGCAGCCGCCACTGCGGATCGAGCACCCGACCGTTATCGATCCGATATCGATAGGTCCTGGAAGTCGCCGAGAAGCGGGCACTGAAGCCGTCCGGAGCGACCGAAACTGCGCCTACGGCTATCTCGGGGTTGAGCATCTTGTTGAGAGAGCGAAGCAGACGGTCGGTGTCTGGGAACTCCTCGACCTCGAAGCTGACAACCTGGCCGTCTGCATGTACCCCGGCATCGGTCCTGCCGGCAACCACCGTTTCGATGCCGGGAAGAATCTTGTGCAGAGCTGCCTCGAGGTCACCCTGCACGGTCCGCACCTGCAACTGCCGGGCGTAGCCGCGGAAGCCGGATCCGTCGTAAGCGATGTCCAGGCGATAGACCGGCACTTCAGAAGAAGCGGATCAAGGAGGCGAGCCCATCGCCTATGCCGATCGATTGCACAACCCACCAAAGGGCCACTGCCAGCAAGGCGCTGCCGACCGACTTTCTCGTGTCGAAGTCGAACAGCACTCGGGCCGCTGCCGAAATCGCCGCGATGAACCAGATGAGCGCGGCCGCAACCACGACATCGGTGAGGATCGAACCGACAAAGGGGGCGGCTAGGAGCAGCACGAGCGGCACATGGGTGAATCCCGTCAGGCGGATCACCGTTGCTCCTCTTGCGGAACCCTCGAAGATCTTCGTTCCCGCCAGCCAGAGCCCTCCGGATACGATCAGCCAGCCGATCAGGCCCGAGAGCAGTATGCCGATGAACGAGACGACGCTGAACCCGAGATTGCTCCCCAACACGAGGGCGAGATAGATGGCACCGTAGATTCCGGCCACGATCAAGACGGCGTCTCCGGTCGCGGCGTTGTCGAAGAACACCTCGGTGTAGAGCCTGCGGTCGAGCCTGGCGGCTCTCATCATCCGGTCGAACATGGGACCGCCAGAGTAACAGCGGCGGGTTATTTGCAGGCCATTGGGAGAGTGCCGGGCAACGGGCCGATCGGCAACCGGCCCATCGCCGTCTGGCAGCCTGGTGTCATCGAACCAGGGCGTGGAGTGCTTTCGACGGGCGGGTGACGCTCCGGTCTGCGCTCCAGCGATCCAGCTCGTCGAACGGTATCCATCGAGCGTCGAGCACCCCTTCGCCGGCTTCGATGAGTCCGGATCGTGCTCGGAATCCGTATCTCAGGTCGAAGTGCAGATGTGCCGGGTCGTCCGCCCGAAGGGGAAACTGGTGGATGTCGATGTCGATCAGACCGAATGATTGAATGGCGCCCAGGCCGGTCTCTTCTGCAATCTCGCGGCGGCTCGCCGCTTCGATCGATGCATCGTCCGGTTCGATGTGCCCTCCGGGCTGCAGCCACTTGCCGATCTTCTCATGATGAATGAGCAGAACGCCGGCGCCGTTGGGCGACGCGACGAAACCGCTGGCAGTGAAGTGCCCGGGATCGAACCGGCTGCGGGACGTCGGATCGCCGGCGGAGGCGCAGAGATCCAGCATGCGACGGCGATAGGAAGCCTGTTGAGGATCTGGGGGATCGAAGGCGGCAAGAAGCTGACGAATGTGCGTACGAGAATCCGGCATTAGGCAGTAGGCAGTAGGCAGTAGGCAGTCAGGAGCCTAGAGCCTCCGGCCCGGAGACCATGCCTCCGGAGCATGGCTTGCTGCCCCGGCCTCAACAGGGAACCACTTGCCAATCGCCCCGGCCGGCGGCCGCCGCGGCGAAGTGGCGGCCGGCACCCGCCTCATATCCGCCGCAACCGCACTTTCTTGATCGTGTGATCGGCATCCTTCTCGATGATGAGATGGGCACGCTCGCGGGTCGGGAGGATGTTCTCCCGCAGATTCGGGCCGTTGATTCGATTCCAGATGTCCCTGGCCGTCTCGACAGCCTCATCTTCGGAAAGCCCGGCGTATCGATGGAAGTACGAGTCGGGATTCTGAAAGACGGTGTCGCGCAGGGTCAGGAACCTGTCTATGTACCACTGCAGTACGTGCTCCTCATGTGCATCCATGTATATGGAAAAGTCGAAGAAATCGCTGACGAATACCCTGGCCCGGGTCGCCCCTCCGTCACCGGTCTGCAGAACGTTGAGGCCCTCGACTATCAGAATGTCCGGCCGATCCGTCTCGCGTTTCTCGCCGGGGAGCACGTCGTAGGCCAGGTGCGAGTAGACGGGTGCGCCGATGTTTCTCTCCCCTGCTTTGACGGCCGCCATGAACCGGACCAGTTGGCGGACGTCATAGCTCTCGGGAAATCCCTTGCGATCCATGAGGTCTCTTTCTTCCAGAACCTCATTTGGAAATAGGAAACCGTCCGTGGTGACCAGATCGACCTTCGGATGGTCCGGCCACCTGGCCAGAAGCGCTTGCAGGACGCGAGCAACGGTCGACTTGCCGACTGCCACGCTCCCGGCCACGCCGATCACATAAGGGACTCGTTCCGCCGGTTGACCCAGGAATGTGTCCGTAACCTTGTAGAGCTGCTGCGAGGCTGCCACATAGAGGTTCAGCAACCTGGACAGCGGAAGGTATATCTGGGCCACCTCATCGAGGGAGAGCTCCTCGTTGATACCACGCAGTCGTTCCAGATCCCCCTCATCGAGAGTCATCGGGGTGTTGGCCCGCAGCTCCGCCCACTCGTCGTGGTCGAAGTCGATGAACCGGGCGTCCAGGTGCGAGTCGGGAGACATGAGAGGAGGCTAGCCCATGGGCAGCCGGCAGCACCTGCCGGCCTCCGGCCCGAAGCCGATCGCCACAAGCAAAACGGGCCCAGAAGGGCCCGCCTGCCTACTGCTCTTGCCTGGAGCGCGCGTTGCCCGTCAAACCAACTCGATGACGGCCATTTCGGCATTGTCACCGCGACGGGGACCGGTGCGGACGATCCGGGTGTATCCACCCTGGCGATCCTCGTATCGGGGACCGATCTCGTCGAACAGTTTGGTCACGATCTCGTTGTCGCGAATCTGCTTCCGCACCTGCCGGCGATCGTGCAAGCTTCCGCGCTTGCCCTTGGTTATGAACTTCTCCGCCAGCGGCCTTACCGCTTTTGCTTTGGCAAGCGTGGTGGTCACCTTGCCTTCCCAGATCAAGGATGCGGCCAGGTTGGCGAGGAGGTGCTTTTCGTGAGTGGGGCCCGACCCGAGGCGGGCTCCCTTCCGTGGACGAGGCATTAGCTTTCAGCTCCTCCGGCGGCGAGGCTCAAGCCCAGCTCGTCGAGCTTGGCGATGACCTCTTCGAGGCTCTTCTGCCCGAAGTTGGTGATGTTGAGAAGATCCTCTTCCGTCTTCTGGACGATCTCCCCAACGGTCTTGACCTGCGCCCGGCGCAAGCAGTTGCGAGGACGCTCCGACAGGTCGAGGGCTTCGATCGGGAGGTCGAGATCGGGTGAGGCCGACTCGGCCGTGGCAACTTCACCGAGCTCCAGGCCGATGCCCTCGCCGATATCGGCGAATAGGTTGAGAAGCTCTCCCAGGGTCTTGCCTGCCGATGAGATGGCCTCACCGGGAGAGAGCGAGCCGTCGGTCTCAACGTCGAGGATCAACCTGTCGAAGTTGGTCATCTGGCCGACCTGGGTCGGCTCGACGCGATACGACACCTTGCGCACCGGCGAATAGATGGCATCCACCGGCATGACACCGATGGCGTCGACGCCGGGAATGCGCAGAGCGCTCCGGTAGCCCACACCGCGCTCGACGCTGAGCTCGGCCTCGAGGCGACCGCCGGACGACAGGGTCGCCAGGTGCAGGTCGGGGTTGATGATCTCGACGCCGGCGGGAACCTTGAGCTGGCCGGCAGTCACTTCACCCGGGCCCTTGGCCGAGAGGTAGACGGTCTGCGGCTCGTATTCCTCCATGCGGACGACGATCTGCTTGATATTCAGAATGATGTCGACGACATCTTCAACGACGCCTTCCACCGTTGAGAACTCATGCTGCACACCTTCGATCTGCAGCGTGGTAACGGCGGCGCCTGGAATGCGGGACAGGAGCGTGCGGCGCAGGGTGTTGCCCAGCGTATAGCCGAAGCCCGGCTCCAGCGGCTCTACAACAAACCTGGACCGGTAATCGGATACGGTCTGTTCCTCTATTTGTGGACGTTGAACAATCAACAAAGCGGTTCCCCTCGCTACTTGGAGTAGAGCTCGACGATGAGCTGTTCCTGAATCGGGGTATCGATCTGTGCACGATTAGGAAGATCGTGCACGACCACCCGCTTGGCCGTCGTGTCAACCTCGAGCCATTCCGATGGCGTGCGGCCGCTCGTATCGACGGAGTGCTGGACGATGATGAGCTCCTTGCTTCCATCGCGCAACGCAACCACGTCGTCCTTGCGAACGCGGTAGGAGGGGATATCGACCTTCCTGCCGTTGACCTCGAAGTGGCCGTGGTTCACCAGTTGACGAGCCTGCGGCCGTGTGGCGGCGAGACCGGCCCGATATACGACGTTGTCCAGACGACTCTCCAGAATGCGAAGCAGGTTGTCACCTGTGATGCCCTTCTGGCGAGCGGCTTCCTGGTAGTAGCGGCGGAACTGGCGCTCCAGGATGCCGTACATAGTGCGGAGCTTCTGCTTCTCACGGAGCTGGATCAGATAGTCGCTCTCCCGAACGCGGGCACGGCCGTGTTCGCCGGGAGGATACGGTCGCTTGTCGACCGGGCAGCGCTTTGACTGGCACAGGGGCGTACGCGCCCTGCGGCATGCCTTGTGGCGGGGACCTGTATAACGAGCCATTCTCAGCCTCCCCGGCGCTTCTTGGGCCGGCAACCGTTGTGCGGGACGGGAGTCACATCGCGAATGCCTGTGATCTCCATTCCCATGTTCTGAAGAGTGCGAACGGCCGTGTCCCGGCCGGAGCCGGTGCCGCTGACAATCACATCGAGTTTGCGAACCCCATGCTCGCCGGCACGGCGAGCAGCCTCTTCGGCTGCCACCTGCGCGGCGTAAGGAGTCGATTTCCTCGAACCTTTGAAACCAACCGAACCGCCCGACGTCCATGCGATGGAGTTGCCGGTCTGATCGGTGATCGAAATAATCGTGTTGTTGAAGCTGGCCTTGATGTGCGCCACCCCGTGTGGGATGTTCTTGCGCTCACGACGGCGTACTCGCCTCTGCTCCGCCAAGGGGACCTCCGCGACCTATCTACTTGCCGACTTGTTTCTTGCCGGCGATGGCAACCCTTGGACCCTTGCGGGTACGGGCGTTGGTGTGCGTCCGCTGCCCGCGAACCGGCAACCCGCGCCGGTGCCGAAGGCCCTGGTATGAACCAATCTCAACTTTTCGCCGGATGTTCTGTTGTACCTCACGCCGAAGGTCACCTTCGATGCGCAGGTTTTGGTCGAGGTGCCGACGAATACGCAGCACCTCATCGTCCGTGAGATCTCGCACTTTCGTGCCTGCGTCGATACGAAGTTCCTCACACGTGTTCAGCGCAGTAGTACGACCAATGCCGTAGATATAGGTCAATGCGATCTCGAGACGTTTGTCTCGAGGAAGATCGACGCCTGCGATACGAGCCATCAACTACCCCTGTCGCTGCTTGTGGCGCGGGTTGGGACAGATGACCCAGACGCGTCCGCGCCGCCGGATGATCCGGCACTTTTCACACATTTTCTTCGTAGAAGGCCGAACCTTCATGGTGTCTCCAGACACTTTCAAATGGAAACCGCCGGCGTTCCCACAGCCTCAGACCGCACACAAAGCGGATGAGGGAATGATTGGGATCACGAGCGAACCGCCTACTTGGAGCCGAACACGCTCAAACCGGCCCGTAAGCCAGACGGGAATCTTAGTCGCCGGTTCAACCGGAGGACAAATCGCTTGCCGTGAACACTATCGGCCCCTCTTCGGTGATGCCGATCGTGTGCTCGAAGTGCGCCGAGAGAGAACCGTCGGCGGTAACAACGGTCCATCCGTCGGCCTCGACCCTCGTCTCCGCGCCACCGAGATTGAACATGGGCTCTATGCAAACTGCCATCCCCGTCCGGAGCTTCATTCCGGTCCCCTTCTTGCCGAAGTTCGGGACCTGGGGCTCTTCGTGCATCTGTCTCCCGATGCCGTGCCCGACGTATTCGCGAACGATGCCTAGACCGACACGTTCTGCTTCAGCCTGGACGGCGCTGCCGATGTTTCCGAGCCTGGCACCGTCGGCGACCTCCTGGATGCCGGCCCACAGCGCCGCTTCGGTCGTCTCGATCAGGCGCCGGGCAACGGGACTGACCTCACCTATCCCAAAGGTGATGGCCGCGTCGCCGTGGAAACCTTCGTAGATGGCCCCCGCGTCCACCGAGAGCACATCTCCCGCCTTGAGCCGATACGAGTCGGGTATACCGTGAACGATCACCGAGTTCGGCGAAGTACAGATGTGTGCCGGGAATCCGTGGTAGCCGAGGAACGAGGGCGTGCAATCCCGCGAACGGATGACATCGGCCGCGACGGCGTCCAGTTCCTTCATGCTGACTCCCGGTGCAGCGGCTTCTTTGACCGTCCGCAGCACGACTGCCACCGTGGCTCCTGCAATAGCCATCTTCTCGAACTCGTCCGGTTTCTTGATCGTGATCATCGACGCAGTGCCGCCAATATCGAGTCCGTGATCCTCTCGGGGTCCCCGACTCCTTCGATGACGTGCATGGTCGTACCGCCATCACGATAGAAAGTGATCAAGGGTTCGGTCAGAGCCTGGTAGACGTTGAGTCGATTCCTCACCGTTGATGCGAAGTCGTCTTCTCGCTGATAGACCTCTTCGCCGCACTGGTCGCAGCTCTCCCCGTCGGCCGATGGTGCGTCGTCGACATGGAATACGTGCCCGTTGCCGCAGACCCTGCGCCCCGAGATGCGCCTGACGATCTCCTCGGAGTCCACGTCGATGACGACGGCCGCATCGAGACCTCCGTCACCGAATCGCTCTTGGAGAGCCTCGGCTTGGGCGATGGTTCGTGGGAATCCGTCGAGGATGAAACCGTCGGCGGCATCATCCCGGGCAACCCGGTCCAGGAGCATGGCGATGACCAGGTCGTCCGGGACCAGGTCACCTCGCTCCATGATCGCCCGTGCCTTGAGCCCGAGCTCGGTGCCTTCCGAAACGGCCTGGCGCAGCATGTCCCCCGTGGCGATGTGTGGGATACCGAGATGCGCGGCTACACGTTTGGCCTGGGTCCCTTTGCCGGCCCCGGGCGGCCCCAAAAAAAGCAGCCTCATCGGAGCCGAGCTCCGGTGAGGCCGCCGTACCCGGTAATCGATACCTGGTACCCGGTATTCGTCACGTCAAGAAACCTTCGTAGTTCCTCATTGTCAGCTGGCTCTCGATCTGCTTCATCGTTTCGAGTGCTACACCCACGACGATCAGAATCGACACGCCGGAAAACCCGATCTGGAAGCCCCAGATCACCGACGCGATGGCCGGGAGCACCGAGATCGAGGCCAGGAACATGGAGCCGGGCAAAGTGATCCGATTGAGGATGTACTCCAGATGACGCACGGTTGCCTTGCCGGGACGGATTCCGGGAACGAACCCACCCTGACGCTGGATCGTTTCGGCCTGACGAACGGGATCGAACTGGATCGCCGTATAGAAATAGGTGAAGAACACAATGAGCAGGAAGAGGATGATCACGTAGGTCCAGGTCGAGCTGCCTCCTGAACCCAGGTACTCGTTGACCCAGTTGCGGATCCCCTCGAGCACGCTGTTGGTCGAGTTCGGAATCATCGTCACGATGAGCGCCGGGAAGAACAAGACGCTCGTCGCGAAGATCACGGGGATTACGCCTGCCGTGTTGACCTTCAGCGGAATATAGGTCGCCTGGCCACCCAGTACCCGCCGGCCCCGGACTCGTTTGGCGAACTGAATGGGTATGCGCCGCTGTCCCTGCTCCACGTAGAGGATCGCAACCACCATTGCAACGAAGATGAACACCATCAGAACGAAGAGAAGCGGCTGTGAAGCACCGACTGTCTGCTGATAGATCAGCGAGAAGCTGGCCGGTAGCTGGCTGATGATGCTGGTGAAGATGATCAGCGACATACCGTTGCCGATACCGCGCTGAGTGATCAACTCGCCGAGCCACATGATGAATGCGGTTCCGGCCGTCATCGTCAGCACGATGAGTGCTGCTTTTCCGGTGCTCGAATCGGTGATCAGCGGTTGGCTCAGTCCGAGCTGCGCGGCTCCCCCGGCACTGGCGAACAAGGCGGTGAGCGCCGTCGACTGCAGCAGGGCCAGGACGACGGTCAAGTACCGGGTCCACTGGGTGATGACCTTGCGGCCCCTGTCACCCTCGTCTTGCAAAGCCTGCAGGCGAGGAATGACCACAGTGAGCAGCTGCATGATGATGCTCGCCGTGATGTAGGGCATGATGCCGAGCGCGAATACCGAGAAGCGCTCGAGTGCGCCACCGGAGAAGAGGTTGAGCAAGCCGAAGATTCCGCCCACCTCTGCTCCTTCGGCGATCGCCTGGACGGCGTCGAGGTCTGTTCCCGGAACGGGGATATTCGTCCCGAGCCGGTACACGCCGAGAATCATCAGCGTGAAGAGGATCTTCCGACGCAAGTCGGGAATCGTGAACATGTGGCGGTAAACGGCGAGCATGAAAATCCTGAGTTCTAGGTTCTAAGTTCCAGGTTCCGAACCGGGTGCCAGTTGCCGGTTGCCAACTGCCACCCGGGGCATTCTTGCAGCTGACGGGCTAAACGCACCTTCAGCCTTCGACCACTTCTGCTGTTCCCCCGGCTGCTTCGATCTTGGCGACTGCACCCTTGCTGAAGGCATGGGCCTTCACCGTGAGCTTCGTATTGAGTTCTCCGTCGGCGAGGACCTTCACCCGGCCGCGCTTCTTCACCATGCCTGCAGCACGGATGTCCTCCGGCGTGACGGTAGAACCGGCTGCGAACTCGCCGAGGCGCTCGACGTTCACGACGGTGAAGTACTCCTTGTTTGGATTCTTGAACCCGCGCAGATGCGGAAGGCGGCGTTGCAAAGGCATGCTGCCACCCTCGAATCCGGGACGGACGGTCCCACGGGCTTTCAGACCCTTGGTACCGCGACCGGCGGTCTTTCCGCGCCGTCCGCCTTCACCACGTCCAACCCGAATAGCCTTCTTTTTGGATCCGGGTGCCGGCTTCAGGTGATGAAGCTGGAGTTTGGTCTTCTTCTGCTTGTCAGCCATTGGTTCCTCTTCGTGGTACGTAGTACGCAGTACGAGCTACGTACCAGCTACTTCTTGTTCTCGACTACGTCGACGAGATGCTTCACTTTGTGCAACATCCCGCGGATCGCTTCGGTGTCGTCGTGTTGGACGGTCTGGTTCATCTTCCGGAGGCCGAGGCCTCGCACCGTTGCACGGGTCTTTGGCTTTTCTCCGATGAGGCTCCGGCGGAGCGTCACTAGCAGTGTCTTCGCAGCCATGGATAGGTCACTCCCCCGCTTGGGCGCGGATCATCTCGGTCGACCGGTATGACGCCAGGAGAGCCGGAGGGGTCACCTCTTCAGGGCTCTTGCCGCGCATCTTGGCGATCACGTCCGGACGATGCTGGCCGAGAAGGGCATTCATCGTCGCCTTGGCGACGTTGAGGTGCGTCGGTGAACCAAGGGATTTCCCCAGGGCGTCCCGAACTCCAGCCGCCTCGAGGATCTGCCGCACTGCACCGCCGGCGATCACGCCGGTACCCGGTGCTGCCGGCTTGATCAGGACACGGGAGGCGCTGTGCTCGCCGATGATCTCGTGGATCGTCGTGGTCCCTGCCATCGGAATGGAAACCATCGCCTTGCGGGCAGTCTCCATTCCCTTCTGGATGGCGGCCGGAACCTCTTTGGCTTTTCCGTAGCCGACGCCGACCTTTCCTTTCCCATCACCCACTACTACGAGCGCGGTGAAAGAGAACCTGCGGCCACCCTTGACCACCTTGGCTACACGATTGATCTGAATGACCCGCTCGTCGAGCTGAGGTCCCTCGGTTTCTTGCTGCTGACGCTGTTGTCTCGCCATCGTCTCTCCTAAAAATCCAACCCGGCTTCGCGAGCAGCATCTGCCAGGGCCTTGACCCGTCCGTGGAACGGGAAGCCTCCCCGGTCGAACACCACTTTGCCAACACCGGCGCTTTGAGCACGCTCGGCGATCAACTTACCGATCTTCGAGGCGGTCTCGATGCTGAGCCGCTCTCCCCGGAGATCCTTTTCCGTCGACGACGCCGACGCAAGCGTGTGGCCTGCTACGTCGTCGATGACCTGCGCATAGATGTAGCGATTGCTCCGGAACACGGCCAACCGCGGACGGGCGGGCGTCCCGGAGACGCGCTTCCGAACTCGATAATGGCGGATCTTCCGCGCAGACTCTCTCGACTTGCTCATCGCGAGACACCTGCCTTTCCGGCCTTGCGCCGCACCTGCTCGTCTACATACCGAATTCCCTTGCCCTTGTAGGGCTCGGGGGGACGGATTGCCCTGATCTCGGAGGCAATCTGGCCGACGGCTTCCTTGTCTATTCCGCTCACAATGATCTTCGTCGGCTCCGGCACCTCGAATGTGATGCCGGCAGGAGCTTCAACGCTGACCGGATGACTGAAACCGAGCTGCAGATCGAGGCCGGTGCCTTTCATCGCCGCACGATATCCGACACCGACGATCGCTAGTTCCTTGCTGAATCCGTCGGCAACCCCGGCCACCATGTTGGCGAGCAGAGCCCGGCTCAGCCCGTGCAGGGCTCTCGACTGCCGTTCGTCGTCGACTCTTCCGACGGTGAGCACACCGTCTTCCTGACTGATCGAAACACGATCGTGAAACTCGCGATCCAGCTGGCCCTTGGGCCCTTTGACCGTCACCTTCTGACCATCGATGGCGACATTGACGCCGGACGGGAGAGTGATCGGTACTTTTCCTACACGGCTCATCTCACCAAACCTCACACACGATCTCGCCGCCCAGCTGGCGGCGGCGGGCTTCGCGATCCGGCAGGATCCCCTGTGAAGTCGAAACCAGGACTACACCGAGGCCGCCGTTGGAACGAGGAAGCTCACCGGCTTTGCGGTAGACACGACGACCGGGCTTGGAAACCCGCCGAAGACCGGAGATGATCTTCTCGCGACGCGGCCCGTACTTGAGCTGAATCGTCATCTCACGCGCCGGTCCTTTCGGCTCGACATCGAATCCCTCTATGAATCCCTCGGCGGCGAGGATGCCGGCGACGGCCTCCTTGACCTTGGAAGACGGCATGGTCACTGTCACGTGCCCCGCCTGTACGGCGTTGCGGATTCGAGTCAGCATGTCGGCAATGGGATCGGTCATCATGATTACCACGAAGCCTTTCTCACACCGGGTAGCTCACCCCTGCGGGCGAGTTCACGCACACAGATGCGGCACATGCCAAATTTCCGCAGGTAAGCGCGCGGCCGACCACACCGCTTGCAGCGGTTGTAGGCGCGCGATTTGAACTTGGGCGTGCGATTGGCTTTCGCAATCAGAGATTTCTTCGCCATGAACTAGCTCCTACACCTGCGCTTGTTGTTTGCGGAACGGGAAGCCGAACGCATTCAGCAAGGCCCTCGCATCTTCATCGTTGTCGGCCGTCGTGCATATGGTGATATCCATTCCACGAACGGTTGAGACCTTGTCGTAGTCGATCTCCGGAAATATCAGCTGCTCGGTGACTCCGAACGAGTAGTTGCCGCGCCCGTCGAACGACTTCGGGTTCAGGCCGCGGAAGTCACGCACACGGGGAATCGCCACAGCCACGAGCCTGTCGAAGAACTCCCACATGCGCTTGCCGCGCAACGTCACAGAGGCGCCGACCGGCATACCTTTGCGTACCTTGAAGTTGGCAATCGACTTCTTGGCCAGGTTCATCTTCGGCTTCTGGCCCGTGATGATGGCGAGTTCGTCCATCACCGAGTCGATCGCCTTCTTGTCGGCAACGGCTTCGCCCACGCCAACGTTGACGACGATCTTCTCCAAACGCGGCACCAGCATGGCGTTCGGCGCGTTGATCTCTTCCATCAGCTTGGGAGCGATCTCATCGTTGTACTTCTGCTTCAGTCGCGGAATCACAGTTCACCTCCGCACTTCACGCAGGTGCGAGTCTTCTTGCCGTCACCGTCGATTCGGTATCCGATGCGGGTCGGGCCGCATTCATCGCAGATGATCATGACATTGGAAGCGTCCAGCGGCATGTCCTTGTCGATGATGCCACCCTGCATCGTCTGTCCGCGCGGCTTCATATGCCGCTTGGCGGTATTGACGTTCTCGACGATTACCTTGTTCTTCTTGGGAATGACGCGGATGATGCGAGACTCCCTACCGGAGTCCTTGCCTGCCATTACCTTGACTTTGTCGCCTTCGCGCAACCGCATCACAGCACCTCCGGAGCCAGCGAGACGATCCTCATGAACTTCTTCTCGCGGAGTTCTCGAGCCACCGGGCCGAAAATACGAGTACCGCGGGGCTGCTGGTTGGCGTCGATGAGCACACACGCGTTGTCATCGAAGCGAATGTAGGTGCCGTCTTGCCGGCGGTGTTCCTTGGCCGTGCGAACCACGACTGCTTGAACGACCTCACCACGTTTGACTGCAGCACCCGGAATCGCTTCCTTGACTGTGCCGACGATCACATCGCCGACACCGGCGTACCGGCGCTTCGAGCCGCCGAGCACGCGAATGCACAGCAACTCCCGAGCGCCGCTGTTGTCGGCCACTTTGAGGCGGGATTCCTGCTGGATCATCGGGCCCGCTCCACAACTTCGACCACGCGCCAGCGCTTGGTCTTCGATAGCGGCCGCGTCTCTGCGATCAACACGGTATCTCCCATGCGGGCATCGTTTGCCTCATCGTGAGCATGGAATCGAGACCGACTGCGTACGATCTTGCCGTACAGCGGATGGCGCCGGGAGCCCGTGACCTCGACCGTGATCGTTTTGTCTCGCTTGTCCGACACCACGACCCCGAGGCGCGTCTTGCGACGTGTTCGGTCTGCCATTACGCACCTTCCTTGTCGGCAACCGCTGCTTGCGCCTGCCAGGCTTCGATTTCTTGTTCTCTCATAACCGTCATGATGCGAGCCACTTCGCGCCGGACCTGTCCGAGCCGGGCGGTGTTGTCCAACTGGTTGGTTGCCAGCTGAAAACGCAGGTTGAAGGCCTCAGCCTTCGCCTCTGCGAGCGCCTCGAGCAGTTGTGCGGTCGAGAGCTCTCGGAGTTCCTCGGTAGTCACCCTTCCTCCCGCGTCACAAATCGTGTCCGGACCGGCAACTTGTGGCCGGCCTTTCGCATCGCTTCCCTGGCCAGATCCTCGTCGACTCCGGACAGTTCGAACATCACGCGGCCCGGTTTGACGACCGCAACCCAGAACTCTGGGGCGCCCTTGCCGGATCCCATTCGGGTCTCGGCCGGCTTGGCCGTCACCGGCTTGTCGGGGAAGATGTTGATCCACACCTTTCCGCCACGGCGCACAGCGCGGGTGATCGCCACACGAGCCGATTCGATCTGCCTGGAGGTGATCCACGCGGCGTCGAGCGACTGAAGGCCGTAGTCGCCGAAGTTCACGCGGGTGCCGCCCTTGGCGGGACCGCGTCTCCGACCGCGATGCACCCGGCGGTACTTTGTCCGCTTGGGCATCAACATCTCTACTCGCCTCCTTCTTCCTGGCTCGCTCCGGCTTCCGCGGCGTCGCCGTTGTCGGCGTCGGCCGGTTCTGCCGCAGCATCTTCATCGCCGGTGCTTGCCTCCGCGACAACTGCGTCCGCCGCTGCCTCGTCAACCGGCACCTCATCGACTGCAGCCTCTTCAACAGGCACAACCGTTTCAAGCTCCGGTGTGATGAGAGTCTCTTCGGCACTCGCCTCGACGCTCACCTCCGCAGAGGGGGTCTCGTCGACGAGGGCACCACGTTCTTCTTCGTATTGGCTGATTGCCTCGTTCCGGGCGATCTTCTTCGACGAAGATTCATCCCTTCGCGCAGTCTCTTTGCGCTTGCCGCCGCCGGCTTCGATGATTCGCTTGCCGCCGCCGGCTTCAATGAGGCGAGGCATCTTATCACTTCCGGCGGCCGCTTCAGCCCGTGCCTTGGCCGGGGCCACCCGACCGCGGCTGGGACCTCCGGTCGCCAGAGCAGCTTCCGCAGCGATCTTCTCACGCGTCACCGATGGACTGGCGACCACATCGCCCTTGTAAACCCAGACCTTCACGCCGATCGCACCGACCGTGGTACGGGCGGTGGCAGTGCCGTAGTCGACGTCGGCCCTCAGCGTATGGAGCGGCACCCGTCCTTCCCGATACCATTCCCGGCGTCCCATGTCTGCACCGCCGAGGCGACCCTTGCACTCGACGCGTACGCCTTCGGCGCCGGCTTTCATAGCAGCCGCCACTGTGCGCTTCATCGCCCGACGGAACGCAACACGGTTCTCGATCTGGTCCGCCACGCCTCTGGCGAGCAGCTGCGCATCGGTCTCGGGATCTTTCACCTCGATGACGTTCAGCTTGATGCGGCGACCTGTCAGCTTCTCGAGACCGTCGCGCAGACGCTCGGCCTCCGAACCCTTGCGCCCGATGACGACGCCGGGACGTGCCGTATGCACGTCGATCTGCACCTTGTCACGGGTGCGCTCCAGCTCGATGCGGCTGACGGCGCCCCTCGTGAGCTCTGCATCGAGGTAGTCGCGTATCTTCCAGTCCTCGTTGACGAGTTCCGTGTAGTCCTTGTCGCTGTACCAGCGGGACTTCCAGTCGGTCACGATTCCGAGACGGAAGCCGTAAGGATGTGTCTTCTGGCCCATCTTCTTACTCCTCCTCGCCGTCGGATACGACGACCGTTATATGGCTGGTGCGCTTGTTGATGCGTGTCGCACGGCCTCGAGCTCGCGGGCGCCACCGCTTCAGCGTGGGGCCCTCGTCGGCATAGGTCTCTGCCACGAACAGGTCGCCGGCATCGAGCGCCAGATTGTGCTCGGCGTTGGCGACGGCCGAGTCGAGGACCTTCCGTACGTAGCCGGCGGCCCGGCGTTCGGTGAGATCGAGTACATGCCGTGCCTCTTCGACCGGGAGGCCCCGGACCAGGTCGAGCACGCGCCGCACCTTGAATGGCGACTGACGGATGAACTTGGCTTGAGCGCGGGCTTTCATCGCTTCCTCACTGAACCTGCGTGCCCGCGGAATGTGCGGGTTGGAGCGAACTCGCCGAGCTTGTGACCGACCATAGACTCCGTGATGTAGACCGGAACATGCTTACGACCGTCGTGGACGGCGATAGTGTGTCCCACCATTTCGGGAAAGATCGTGGAGCGGCGACTCCACGTGCGGACTACCCGCTTCTCTCCCTTTGCGTTGAGGTCCTCGATCTTGCCGATCAGGTGATCGTCTACGAAGGGACCTTTCTTCAGGCTTCTTGCCATGATTACCGCCGTCCCTTCCTGGCACGCCGACACACGTGCGAAGCGAGCTTCGCAGTTGCATCGGCCGACGTCTCGTTGATGGCCGTATGCATCAGCGCCTTCCCTTCTTGGTGCGCCGACGCACAATGTATTGATCGCTTGATTTGCTCTTCTTGCGGGTGCGCCCTTCGGGCTTGCCCCACGGGCTGACGGGATGCCGTCCACCGGATGACCGGCCTTCGCCACCGCCGAGAGGGTGATCGATCGGGTTCATTGCAACACCGCGCGACTGGGGGCGGACGCCCTTCCAGCGGTTGCGGCCTGCCTTGCCGATCTTGATCAGCTCGGACTCGGTGTTGCCGACCTGGCCGATGGTCGCGCGACAATCGAGCGACACCATTCTCATCTCGCTGGAGGGCAGCCGCAGCAGCGCCATGTCGCCCTCTTTGGACATCAACTGCACTCCGGTACCGGCGGCGCGGGCCATCTTGGCCCCGCCACCCGGTCGAAGCTCGATGGCGTGCAGGATCGTGCCGGCAGGAATGTTCCGCAGCGGGAGAGCATTGCCCGGCCTGATCTCGGCTTTGGAGCCGGACTCCAACTTGTCTCCGACTTTCAGACCGACCGGAGCGAGAATGTATCGCTTCTCACCGTCGTGATAGTGCAGCAAGGCGATTCGCGCGTTGCGGTTCGGGTCGTACTCGACGGCCGCCACGGTGGCCGGAATCCCGTCCTTGGTGCGGCGGAAGTCCACGACCCGGTAGCGGCGCTTGTGCCCACCACCGCGATGCCGGGAAGTGATCCGGCCGTGAGTGTTGCGGCCGGCGCTCTCGTTGCGCTTCACGATCAGCGACTTCTCGGGCTTCTTCTTGGTCAGCTCCGAGAAGTCGGCCACAGTCTGGAACCGCTGGCCGGGTGAAGTTGGTTTCCTTTTCTTGATTGGCATCGCTATACCCCGAAGATGTCGATCGATTCGCCCGCAGCGAGCTTGACCATTGCCCGCTTTGAATCGGGGCGCTTACCCAGGACCCATCCGGTCCGCTTTACTTTTCCGAACTTGTTCATCGTGTTGACCGAAACGACCTTCACCTCGAAGATCGATTTGATGGCCTCTTTGATCTCCGTCTTGTTGGCACGGCGATCTACGACGAACGTGTAGGTGTTCGTCTTCTCGATGAGGTCGTAAGACTTCTCCGAGACAACCGGTTCGAAGATGATGTCACGAGGGTCCTTCATCAGCCCTCACCTCCCTCGTCATCGACTTCATCGGCCGGAGAAACAGGCGCATCCGCCGCAGCTTCCTCAACCTTTTCAGCTTTAGCCGAAGAGGCAGATTCACGCACGAAGTCATCGTCGGACACATCGAACTTCTCCAACCCGGACAACGCTCCGAGCGTCTGCGAGGTGAAGACAATCGTCTCCGCCCACAGGACGTCGTAGGTCGTCAGGTGACCTGCATTGCAGGTCATCACGTTGGGCAGGTTGCGGAACGAGCGTTCGGCGATCCCGTCGCCTGCGCCCACGACGACCAGGATCTTTCGACCTGCTTCGATGGCACCGAGAAGCGACTTGGCCTGCTTGGTCTTCGGGACCGTCCAGTCGAAGGAGTCTATGACCTTGACCTCGGATTCACTGGCGCGTGCCGACAGAGCCCCGCGGAGGGCGAGTCTCTTCATCTTCTTGGGCGTCCGCTGGCTGTAGTCGCGTGGTTTCGGCCCGAAGGCAACACCACCGCCGGTCCACTGAGGTGCACGGATCGAGCCGTGCCGTGCCCGGCCCAGACCTTTCTGACGCCAGGGTTTCTTGCCGCCGCCGCGGACCTCCGCACGAGTTCTAGTGGAGGCGGTGCCCGACCGGGCACCCGCCATCTGGGCGGTAACGACCTGGTGCATCACGGGAATGTTCGGCTCGAGGCCGAAGACCGTGGCGTCGAGGCTGACTTCACCGATGCTGGCTCCGTCTGCGTTGAAGAGAGGGGCTTTGAGATCCGCCATCAGTTCTTCACCGCCTCTCGTACGAGCACCATCGAACCTTTGGGCCCGGGGACAGATCCGCCGAGAAGGACGAGACCGCGCTCCCGATCGACCTCGACGACTTCGAGGTTGAGCATGGTCGTACGGTCACCGCCCATCCTGCCGGCCATCTTCTGCCCTTTGAACACACGGGCGGGAGTTGCGCAGGCGCCGATGGAACCCGGCGCACGGTGCACCTTGTGGACACCGTGGCTCGCTCCCTGGCCGGAGAAGTTGTGACGCTTCATCACACCCTGGAATCCCTTGCCCTTGGAGACTCCGGACACATCTGCCTTGCCGCCCTTCTCGAGCACGTCGGCGATGGTGATCTCCTGGCCTATCTGGAATACGGCGACGTCGTCAACCCGCACCTCTACGAGGTGACGGGCGGGCGCTACGCCGGCTTTGCCGAAGTGGCCCGCCTCAGGCTTTGAGAGCTTGTGAGCAGGTACCTCGCGGTACGACAACTGGATCGCCGAGTATCCGTCGGTTTCCGGTGTCTTGATTTGAACGATTCGGCACGGCCCCGCCTTGATGACGGTCACGGGAATCGCCCGCGCCTCATCATCGAAGACCTGGGTCATACCCAGCTTTTCGCCGAGGATTGCTTTCACAGCTTGATCTCCACTTCCACACCCGCCGGAAGGTCGAGGCGCATGAGCGAGTCGACCGTCTTCGGCGTCGGCTCGAGGATGTCGATGAGGCGCTTGTGAATCCGCATCTCGAAGTGTTCCCTCGAGTCCTTGTCGACGTGCGGTGACCGGATCACGCAGTAGCGGTGGATCTCCGTCGGCAAGGGAACCGGGCCCTTGATCTTCGCCTGGGTCCTGATGACCGTCTCAGAGATCTTGCGCGCCGACTCATCGACCACCTCGTGGTCGTAGGCCTTCAGCCTGATCCTTATCTTCTGTGCTTCGTCTGCCATTGTCGCTTTGCTCCAGTCCTTAGCCTTTAGCTGTTGGCAAATCGCTAACGGCTAAGAGCTAATGGCTGGGCAACCCCAAAAGGGCTACCCACTTACTTCAGAATCTTGGTAACCCGACCGGCACCAACCGTCCGACCA